>DATHVN010000142.1 GCA_035461305.1 Euzebyales bacterium
ACCTTCCCCCTGGAGCGCGGGGCGACCGTCACGTTCTGGCTCACCTCCGTGCGGGACCGCACCCAGTTCGGCGTGCTCGAGCTCAGCCCGGACGGGTTCGTCGAGAGCTTCCTCGAGAAGCCGTCGCCCGACGAGACGTCATCGCACCTGGTCAACGCCGGCATCGTGATGCTCGATCCCGAGGTCGTCCGCCGCATCCCGCCGGACACGTTCTTCTCGTTCGAGCGCTCGCTGGTGCCGACGATGGTGCGCGAGCGTGAGCCGATCTACGGGCAGTTCCGTGGCGGCTACTGGCTCGACACAGGCCGGCCGCACCTGTACCTCGAGGCGAACCGGCACGTCCTCGAGCGCCGCCTGAGCTGGTCGCCAACGGGGCGTGAGATCGAGGAGAGCCTGTGGGTCGAGCCGGAGGTCGTCTGTGACAACGTCGACGTCATCCGCCCGGCGGTCATTGGACGCGGCGCCGTGATCGAGCCCGGCGCGCAGCTGTTCGGGCGCACCGTGATCGGCCGCGGTGCGGTGGTGCGCAGCGGTGCGCGCCTGGAGGACTGCGTGCTGTTCCACGGCGCGGAGGTCGGGGCCGACGCCGAGGTCTACAGCTCAATACTGTGCGCCGACGCCTGCGTGGGTCCAGGGACGCGCCTGGACGATTCGATCCTGGGCGCGGGCGCGACGCTGGGACGGCGCAACGTGCTGCGCTCGACGCGGATCTGGCCGAACGTCACGCTCGGCCACGACGCGATCGTCGTCGACGACTAGCTCGTGGTCCGGCGGCGCCGGTCGCGTGCGGGTGCCGTGGTGCCACGCTCACGACTGGGCATGCTCGGCCGCCTTCCGCGCGGGTTACTGGTTGATCATAGAAGATCGCCCTCCGTAAGTCCGCGGCGGACGTCCGACACCCGTCGGAAGGTCGGGTCCACGGCCGTGCAATTACGCAACAGATCTATAGAGTAATTGGTGTGTCATCGACCACTGAGAACGCACCGCTGATCGATCTGCTGGGTGAGACCCGCGCGCAGATCGTGTCGCTGCTGCACGAACGCAGCGCAACGGTAGCGGAGCTCGCCGAGGCGGCAGCGCGCACACAGGTGGCGGTCCGCCGTCACCTGCGCGAGCTCGTCGCCGACGGGCTGGTCGAGGGCCATGCCGTCCGGTCGCCCGGGCCCGGGCGCCCTGCCGTCGCGTACCACTTGACGGCCCGAGGCGAGCGCCTGTTCCCCGACCGGTCGTCGGACCTTGCGGACGACGTCCTGACGTTCCTGCACGACGAGCGCGGCAAGACCGAGATGATCGCGTTCCTGCGCTGGCGCCAGAAGCGCCAGCAGGCCCAGTACGCCGGAGAGCTCGAGGACATCGACGACCTCGGTGACCGCGTGCGGCGCCTCGCCGAGCTGCTCAGCGAGGACGGGTTCCTGGCCGAGGCCGACGTCGACGGCGACGGCATGGCGCTCACCCAGAAGCACTGTGCGATCAAGGACGCGGCGGCGGCGCACCCGCAGCTGTGCGCGTTCGAGGCCGCGCTGTTCCGGCAGCTGCTCGGCGCGCAGGTCCAGCGTCGGCAGACCATCGCGGGCGGGTCCACCGCCTGCGTGTGCGAGGTCCGACCACCACTGCCGTCCACCCCCGCAGACACACATCACCCGAGGAGCACCTGATGGCGACGAAGGCTGAAGATCTTCAGCTGGGCACCTACAAGTACGGCTGGCACGACCAGGGCAAGCCGGTCTTCGAACCGAAGCGCGGCCTGTCCGAGGACGTCGTACGCGAAATCTCGGCGCTCAAGGACGAGCCCAAGTGGATGCTCGACATGCGCCTCAAGGCGTTCCGCCACTTCGAGCGTCGGCCCATGCCGACGTGGGGTGGCGAGCTCGACGGCATCGACTTCGACAACATCTTCTACTTCGTGCGGTCCACCGAGAAGCAGGCCAATACCTGGGAGGACCTGCCGGCGGACATCAAGAACACCTACGACAAGCTGGGCATCCCCGAGGCCGAGAAGCAGCGCCTGATCGCCGGTGTGGCCGCGCAGTACGAGTCGGAGGTCGTCTACCACAAGGTCCGCGAGGACCTCGAGGCCCAGGGCGTGATCTTCCTCGACACCGACACAGGGCTGCGTGAGCACGAGGACATCTTCCGCGAGCACTTCGGTACGATCATCCCACCAAACGACAACAAGTTCGCTGCGCTCAACACCGCGGTCTGGTCGGGTGGGTCGTTCATCGTCGTGCCCGAGGGCGTCAAGGTCGACGTCCCGCTGCAGGCGTACTTCCGCATCAACCAGCAGAACATGGGCCAGTTCGAGCGGACGTTGATCATCGCCGAGCCGGGAAGCTACGTGCACTACGTCGAGGGCTGCACCGCGCCCATCTACTCGTCGGACTCGCTGCACTCCGCGGTCGTCGAGCTGGTCGCCAAGCCGGGTGCGCGGCTGCGCTACACGACCATCCAGAACTGGTCGAACAACGTCTACAACCTGGTGACGAAGCGGGCCGCCGCCTACGAGGACGCCACGGTCGAGTGGATCGACGGCAACATCGGGTCCAAGCTGACCATGAAGTACCCGAGTGTGTTCCTCATGGGGCGCGGCGCGCACGGCGAGGTGCTCTCGGTCGCGTTCGCCGGTGACGGCCAGCACCAGGACGCCGGCGCGAAGATGCACCACCACGCGCCCGACACGACGTCGACGATCCTGAGCAAGTCGGTGTCGCAGGGGCAGGGACGCACCAGCTACCGCGGGCAGGTCGAGATCGCCGAGGGCGCGCACCGCGTGAAGAACTCGACGATCTGCGACGCGCTGCTGCTCGACGAGACCTCGCGCAGCGACACCTACCCCTACATGAACATCCGCGAGGAGGACGCGACCATCGCCCACGAGGCGAGCGTGTCCAAGGTCGGCGAGGAGCAGCTGTTCTACCTGATGTCGCGCGGCATCGACGAAGCCGAGGCCAACGCGATGATCGTGCGCGGCTTCATCGAGCCCATCGCCAAGGAGCTGCCCATGGAGTACTCGGTCGAGCTCAACCGGCTGATCTCGCTGAACATGGTGGGCGCGGTCGGTTGATGTGACGTCGCGGTGCGCTGCCCTTCCTCCGGATCGCTCACCCGCCCACCCTCCAAGGTCCTCCGGAAGCGCAGCGCACCGCTCTGATTGCCCCCGTCCGCCGGGGCCCGCCACTCAGCGAGAGCAGCCGGTCGAGTCGTCTCGGAAGAGGTTGAGAGAGTTGAGGAAATGAAGGTTACGGAACTGACGGAGCAGGACGTCGTCGGGCTGGCGCAGGAGCGCGGCGAGCCCGCGTGGCTGCGCGACCGCAGGCAGGAGGCGTTCAAGGCGTTCAGTGACCTGGCGTGGCCGACGCGTCGCGATGAGGAGTGGCGCTACACCGACCCGGGCCGCTTCGACGTCAGTCGTCAGGTCGTCGACGGCGCCGGCGACCCCGCGGACGTGCGTCGCGGCATCGTCCCCGCGCTGGGCGACGAGGTCGCCGGCAGCGCGCGGCTCGTCGACGCCACCGTTGCCGACGTCCAGCTCGGCGACGCCGCCGCCGAGGCGGGGGTGGTGCTCGCCGATCTTGCATCCGCCGCGACCAGCCACGAGTCCGTCGTGCGGGAGCTCCTGGGCACCGTCGTGGGCACGGCGACCAAGCACGACGCGCTCAACCTCGCCGCGCACGAACCGGGGCTGCTCGTGTACGTGCCGCCGGAGGCCGTGCTCGACCAGCCGCTCGCCGTGACCGTCCAGGTCACGAGGCCCGGAACCCTCCTGCCGCGCATCCTTGTCGTGGTCGACCGCTTCGCGCGGGCCGACGTCTACATCGACCACGTCGGCGATGCCGAGACCACGGTCGTGGAGGTCGTCGAGGTGGTGCTCGGCGACAGCGCGAGTGCCGCCGTCGTCAGCACGCAGGACTGGGGTGACGGCATCGACCACGTCGGCTCCCACCGCGTCACGGTCGGCCGCGACGCCGAGCTGCGACACCTCGAGGCCACCCTCGGCGGGCGCACCGTGTACCTGCGGCCGGACTGCGGGTTGGACCATCCCGGCGGCCAGGCTGAGCTGTACGGGGTGTACTTCGGCTCCCGCGACCAGCAGATCGAGCACCGCTCGCTGATCTGCCACAACGCGTCGAAGACCACGAGCCAGTCGGTCTACAAGGGTGCCCTGCAGGGACGGGCGCACGCGACGTGGTTCGGCAACATCCGGATCGAGCCGCACGCCAAGGCGACGTCGTCGGACGAGACCAACCGCAACCTGATCCTGACCGACGGCGCGCACGCTGATTCGATCCCGTTCCTGGAGATCCAGTGCAGCGACGTCGTCCAGTGCGGTCACCACTCGTCGGTGGGGCAGGTCGACGAGCTGCAGCTGTTCTACCTGACGTCGCGCGGGATCCCGCGTGACGAGGCGGTGCGCATGCTGGTCTTCGGCTTCTTCGCCGAGGTCACCGACCGCATCGACCTGCCCGGCGTGACCGACTCGCTGCTCGCCGAGATCGAGGAGGAGATCCGCAGCGGCGAGCTGCTGACGACCTCCGATCCGCGCCGGACGCGACGGGCGCGCGACGGACAGGGTGACCGCGCATGACCTGGCAGAAGGTCGCGGACATCACAGACCTGGAGGTCGGCTCCCCCGCGGTCGCCGAGCTCGAGGAGCCGGTCTGCGTCGTGCGCGTGGACGACGACACCGTGTACGCGGTGCACGACGTGTGCAGCCACCAGTACTACGAGCTCCACGAGGGATGGGTCGAGGACTGCACGATCGAGTGCGCGCTCCACGGGTCGATGTTCGACCTGCGCACCGGACACCCGGACAGCCTCCCGGCCGTGCGACCCATCCCGACGTATGCGACCAAGATCGCCGACGGCGCGGTCTGGGTCGACGTGGAACAGCAGACCAACGACGCGCCCGTGCCCCGGCACTGACGTACAACCGACGAGCGACAAGGACGCAACGGATCATGACCTCAGGTAGCGACAGCGGTGGGTCACGTGGCATGACCTCAGGTAGCGACAGCGGTAGGTCACGTGACATGGCAGAGCTTCAGATCGAGGGCCTGACGGTCGAGGTGGAGGGCTCCGAGATCCTCCACGGCGTGGACCTGACGGTGCGCAAGGGCGAGATCCACGCGCTGATGGGCCCCAACGGCTCCGGCAAGAGCACGTTGGCGTACGCGATCGCGGGCCATCCGGCCTACGGACTCACCTCCGGCAGCGTCCGCATAGACGGCACCGACATCGTCGAGCTGACGCCCGACGAGCGGGCCCAGCTAGGCTTGTTCCTGGCGATGCAGTACCCGACCGAGATCCCCGGGGTCAGCCTGACCAACTTCGTGCGCACCTCGCTTAACGCCCTCGGTGACGCCGACGTCCCCGTCCGCCAGTTCATGACCGACCTGCGGGCGCAGTTCGAGTTGCTCGACATGGACCCTGCGTTCATGCAGCGCAACGTCAACGAGGGGTTCTCCGGCGGCGAGAAGAAGCGCTTCGAGATCCTGCAGATGGCGATGCTCAGACCCCGGTACGCGATCCTCGACGAGACCGACTCCGGGTTGGACATCGACGCGCTCAAGGTCGTCAGCGAGGGCGTCAACCGCTTGCGCGGACCCGAGCTCGGTGTGCTGCTGATCACCCACTACACGCGGATTCTCCGCTATATCACGCCGCATCGCGTCCATGTGATGTTCGGCGGACGTATCGTCGAGTCCGGAGGGCCGGAGCTCGCCGAGGAGCTCGAAGCGCAGGGCTACGAGCGGCTCCGCGTCCCCAGCTGACGACCGGAGCGATCATCGGGCCGACCGACATGTTCGACGTCACCACGATCCGCAAGGACTTCCCCGTCCTGGAACGCCAGGTCCACGGGAGGCCGCTGGTGTACCTGGACTCCGCGGCAACGTCACAGACCCCGCAGGTCGTGGTCGATGCCATGGATGCCTACTACGGCCGCTACTGCGCCAACGTGCACCGCGGCGTGCACGCGCTGGCGGAGGAGGCGACCGCCGCCTACGAGCATGCCCGCGGACAGGTCGCACGCTTCACCGGCGGGGATCCTCGAGGCGTCGTGTTCACCAAGAACGCCACCGAGGCGTTCAACCTGGTCGCGCACTCGTGGGCGGGGGTCCACCTCGGTCCCGGCGACATCCTGTTGTCCACGCAGATGGAGCACCACGCCAACCTGGTGCCCTGGCAGCTCGTGCAGGAGCAGGCCGGCTACGAGCTCGCGTTCGTCCCGGTCACCGGTGACGGCGTGCTGGACCTCGACGCGTTCGACGAGATCGTCGCCAGCGGTCGTGTCAAGCTGTTTGCCGTGACCGCGATGTCCAACGTCGTCGGCACGATCAACCCGGTCGCCGAGCTCGCCTCGCGGGTGCGCGCGGCCAACGACGCCGCCGTCGTGGTCGTCGACGGTGCGCAGAGCGTGCCGCACATGCCCACCGACGTCGGCACCCTGGACGCCGACTTCCTGTGCGCGTCCGGGCACAAGATGCTCGGACCGACCGGCGTGGGCATGTTGATCGCGCGGCCGGACCTGCTCGAGCGGATGCCTCCGTTCCTCGGGGGAGGGGAGATGATCGCGGACGTCACCCTCGAGCGGTCGACGTTCAACGAGATCCCCTACAAGTTCGAGGCGGGGACGCCGGTGATCGCCGAAGCCATCGGGCTCGGCGCCGCCATCGACTACCTCGAGGACCTGGGCATGGCCGACGTCCGCGCGCATGAGCAGGCGCTGACGGCGGCCTGCATCGCCGCGCTCACCGGGATCGACGGGGTGACGGTCCACGGCCCACACGACGCCGCGCGACGCGGTGCCGCGGTCAGCTTCGCGATCAAGGGGCTGCACCCCCACGACATCGGCACCATCATGGACCGTGAGGGCCTCGCTGTGCGTGCCGGGCACCACTGCGCCAAGCCGCTGGTGCGGTCGCTGGGTGCAGTGGCCACGACTCGCGCGTCGTTCTACGTCTACAGCACGCCGGACGACGTCGCCGCCCTGGTGCGTGGCGTCGAGGTCACTCGGGACTTCTTCGGGGTGTGACGATGACCGAGGACCTGTATCACGACATCATCCTTGACCACTACCGCACGCCCCGGAACCGTGCGCCCGAGCTCGCCGGCGCACATGTGCACGTCCACCACAACAACCCGTTGTGCGGTGACGAGCTCGACCTGCGGTTGCGGGTCGCGAACGATGACACGCCCAGCATCGACGCGGTGGCCTACGACGGCGAGGGCTGCTCGATCTCGATGGCGAGCGCCTCGGCCATGACCGAGGCGGTGGCCGGCCGCGACCTCGCCGACGCCGAGGACCTGGCGCAGAACTTCCGCGCGATGATGCACGGCGAACCCGTGAAGCGGGAGGACGAGCTGCTTGACGGCATCGCATTCTCCGGCGTCGCGAAGTTCCCGGTGCGCGTCAAGTGCGCGCTGCTGGGCTGGATGGCGTTGCGCGACGCCATCGCGACGTACGAGCAGGGTGAGGACAGCAGCCGCGTGACCCACGAGGAGCCCACGCTGTGAGGCACACATCGCGTGCCTCAAGCAACGAAGTGGTAGGCACACATCGCGTGCCTCGAGCAGCGAAGTGGTAGGCACACATCATGACCGACACGACCAGTGACGCGACGACCGCCGATCCGATGCAGGGGTGGCCGCACGAGGACGACGAGGCCACGCCGACGGGCAACGGCGCCATCTCGGGCGTAGAGCTCGACGAGCACGGACAGCCCACCGAGGCCGCCATGCGCCGGGCGTTGACGGCGGTGCTCGACCCGGAGATCGGCATCAACATCGTCGACCTCGGGCTCGTCTACAGTGTCGAGGCCGTCGACGGCCTCGCGCACGTGACAATGACGTTGACGACGATGGGGTGCCCGCTGACCGAGCTGCTGCACCAGCAGTGCACGCTCGTGCTGACCCGGTTGCCCAACATCCACGACGCGGAGGTCGAGTTCACCTTCAGCCCGCCGTGGTCGACCGACATGATGTCGGACGAGGCCAAGGAGGAGCTGAGGGCGATGGGCTTCAACGTCTAGCACACAGGAAACGTGAGTCGCGCGACTCAGGAGCGAAGCGGTAGGTCACCGAACAGTGGTTCCCGAGGATCTGGACCGGCTCGACCGCGGCATCATCGCCGCACTGCAGGTGGACGGCCGGCGCGCCTACAGCCGGATCGCCGACGAGGTCGGAGTGTCCGAGAGCGTGATCCGTTACCGGGTCCGCCGCCTCGAGGACGCTGGCATCCTGCAGATCGTCGGCGTCGCCGACCCGCTGCGGATCGGCTACGACCTGATGGCGCTGGTCGGCGTCCAGGTCGTCCCTGGGCGTCTGGCCGAGGTCTCCGAGCGGCTGCGACACGTGCCCGAGGCGAGCTACGTGATCGCGACCGCCGGGCGCTTCGACCTGTTCGTCGAGGTCATGTGCCGTGACACGGCGCACTTCACCGAGGTGCTGACTGCCGGGATCCAGTCGACGGACGGTGTGACCGGGACCGAGACGTTCCTCGTCCTTGGCATCCACAAGATGACCTTCGGCTGGGGCGTCAACGCCGACCGGGGTGCGCCCGACCCGGCACCGGCCGCGGGCGGACCGGGGTGACCGCGCGCCTCGGGTCCCGATGTGGAATGCCCGGCGCCGCCGGCGCGTTGGAGGACAGAGCATGGAACCACTGATCGTACAGCCCGCGTCCCTGACGAACGAAGAGATCCGGCGCTACAGCCGGCACCTGATCATGCCCAACGTCGGGGCGGAGGGCCAAGGTCGGCTCAAGGCCGCCAAGGTGCTGCTCGTCGGCACGGGGGGTCTGGGTTCGCCGCTGGCCATGTACCTCGCCGCGGCGGGCGTCGGCACGCTCGGCCTGGTCGACTTCGACGTCGTCGACGAGTCGAACCTGCACCGCCAGGTGATCCACGGGACGTCCGACGTCGGCAAGCGCAAGGTCGAGTCGGCGCGAGAGAGCATCGCCGAGATCAACCCGTTCGTCGAGGTCATCGTCCACGAGACGGCGTTGCGCAGTGACAACGCGCTCGAGATCATCGAGCCCTATGACCTGGTCATCGACGGCACCGACAACTTCCCGACGCGGTACCTGGTCAACGACGCGTGCGTCCTGCGCGGCAAGCTCAACGTCTACGGGTCGATCTTCAGGTTCGACGGCCAGCTGGCCGTGTTCGGCGCGCCCGACGGACCCTGTTACCGCTGCATGTTCCCCCAGCCACCGCCGCCGGGGATGGTGCCGAGCTGCGCCGAGGGCGGCGTGTTCGGTGTGATCTGCGCGACGATCGGGGCGGGGCAGGCCACCGAGGGCATCAAGCTGCTCACCGGCATCGGCGAGCCGTTGATCGGGCGGATGCAGCTGTACGACGCGCTCGAGCAGCGGTGGCAGACCGTGAAGGTCAAGAAGGACCCCAACTGCCCGGTGTGCGGTGACAACCCGACGGTGACCGAGCTCATCGACTACGAGCAGTTCTGTGGCGTGCCGGCCAACGATCACCAGGAGTCCGGCTCCGACCAGGCGGCGCTCCCCGAGATGACCCCGGTCGAGTTCGCGAAGGTCCGCGACGGGGTCACGCTGATCGATGTCCGCGAGCCCCACGAGTACGAGATCTCGCGGATCGAGGGCTCGACCCTGATCCCGTTGGGTGAGTTGATGACCAGGGTCAACGAGCTGGACTCGGCCGACGAGATCGTGCTGCAGTGCCGGACCGGCGGCCGCTCCGCGCAGGCGCAGCAGCTGCTGTGGGACGTGGGGTTCCGCAAGACCCACAACCTGGCGGGCGGGATCAACCGCTACGCCGAGGAGGTCGACCCCTCGATCCCGACCTACTGACTCGGATGGGACGGGCGCGCGGCTCGCCCCGCACGGTCACCGGCTCCTCCGCCCATGCCGATCCTCGCCAACGGCGGTGGCACCCAACCTTGGCCACCCTCGCGGGTTGCAGCGGCGTTCGGCGTCCATCGTGCTCTCGACACCACCGGTGCCATGCTGGGGCCGCTCGTCGCGTTCGGCGTAGGAGTCGACGCGTACACCGATGCCGGCGTGGTGGCCTACCTGTTTTCGGAGGAGACGCCGAAGCATGTGACGTGCAGAAGGACGGCGTGACCCATCCACCTCCGATCGACGGCAATGACCTGTGGTCGCGGTCCCCAGACAATGACGGCGGATTCCTCCGTGACCGCGCCGCCGCCTACTACAAGCGGGGCGCGATCCCGGTCGGTGGCTGACGACCAGGATGCCGCAGTCAACGATGCTGGCGGCCGCCGGCGTAGCTGCCGACCGCGTCCCGGTACGTGCCGGTTCGGAGGCGCTGCACGTCGTCGGTGGTGGATTCACGCTCGACCACACGGAGATCAACGGCCGACCCGACGTGTGTCCGCGTGCTGTCGGGTGGTTCGAAGCCAAGCAGATCCATGACTCGTCGCGGCGTCCCAGGATCAAAGGGTGGGCCCCATGGGATGTCGACGATGTGTACCGCGATGTTCGCAGCGACCTCGGTCACGGTTGTGAAATGGGCATGTGCAGGCGCCGACATCCGCCAACCGAGTGTGCGAGGCACCCCCGCGAGCACCATCGCCGCCGACAGAGCGTCCACGCGATGCACGGCCAGCGCATGCGAGCCTGGCAGCGGTCGCGGGATCACGACGGCCCGCAGCGGCAGGCGTGCCAGGGTGCTCACCGGTGGGCGCACCGCATAGCGCCCGTCGACCGTTCGCCGAACCGCACCGCCCGACTGCGCGAGCTCCATGGCGAGCGGGCGGGCCCGGTCGCGCAGTCGGATCTCCCGGCCACCGCGGTGGCATATGCCATCGCGGTCGAGGCGGAGGACGTCATCGGTGATCAGCCGGGCACCCACCGCGCACAGCCACGCCGTGAGCGTCGACTTGCCCACCCCCGAGGGGCCGACGACCGCGACCGCTCCGCCGTCCACATCGACCGCGCCGGCATGCAGCACCGTATGCCCGGACAACGTCAACAGAAAGGACACCACGTTGCCGGTGAGCATGATCGGCATATAGCCCGGGGCGACACGCGGATCGGGCGTGCAGGCGATGCGCGAGAGGTCGCCCGTCACGTCGAAGTCGGCATGCCCGGGCACGCGGAACCGGACGTGGTCGCCTGTGCGTGCGGCCGCGTACTGACGGTGGCCGTTCACGTGGTGATCGAGGATCAGGTCGCCCGGTGGAGGCTCTGCGCCAACCGGCTGATACTCGAGCAGCTCGATCCGCACGTCGGCCCGACCGTCAGAAGCCGTCCCACCGTCGGTGCCGTCGCGGGTGGTGTCGGCGATGTGTGTCGCGATCGCGGGATCCGCAGGCTGTGAGGCCACGTCCGGCAGCACGACCTCCGACGCCAGCCGCAGGCCGTGGAGCACGTAGGGCGTCGCCACGCCGATCACCCGTCGCGGGTCAGCTGGAGCGCTGTCACGCCGGATCCCTCAGCAGTCCACGCACCCGCAGTTCCGCGAGGAAGGCGGCGACGTCGTCGGCCGCCTCCTCACGTGACACGTCGTACGTGTCCAGCAGGACCTCGACGAGCTCACATGGCTGTCGCGGTTCGGCCAACAGATGCCACAGCAATGAGCCACTGTGGTTCAGGCGCAGGTATCGCAAACGCCACATGTCGAGCACGAGCACCTGGTCGCTGAGCTGTCGCCACAGCACGCGGTCGCGTTGAAGCGCGACGGTTCGACGTTGGAGAACAGGCTGGCTCATCGGCCACCCTCCGGGCGTTTCGTCGGGGTGGAGCTGACAGGGGCGGGGATGCAGTCAGTCTGCGTTCTAGCTGTGTGTGATGACATCGAGGAACCCGTCGCAGCGATCCCCGAGCCTTGCCATGATCGGATAATCTGCGGCGGAGCCTGGGCCGACCCCAAGCGCCTGGACGAGCTCGGCCACTGTCCCGAGCTCCTCAACCATTGGCCGGTCGTACGTTTGCATACAGTCTCCTCTCCCGCCTCGCTCGATCCAAGCAGCCAGCCTCCAGATCCGGCCGTAGGCCACGAAGCCCGCACGAGTCGTGGAGAGCGCGAGTTGTGTCGCGCGGACACAGGCCGCCCGCTCGCTCGATGGTCTGGGTCATGTGCGGAACGACCGGTGCTGATGCCAGCGCCACGCCGAGGTGACGATGTCGTGTATATCGATGATCGACTGCGTCGCGACGTCCGGCGGCCACCTCGAGCACCCGCGGGATGACGTGCGCCACGACCGCGTGATCCTCTCCCGGGTCCCCGATGCCCCCGGCGGCGTTGAAGCATCTGAAGCTCGCGTACCGCAGCCCGCGGAGCGCGTGCAGCCACCTGAGCGCATGCTCGATCATCAGCTTGCTGTGACCGTAGACGTTGGTCGGCCGCGTCCGATGTAGCCGGCACCGCCGGGTCACGAGCAGTCGCATAGATGGTCTCCACCTGCCTTTGCGGGTCCGCCTCTTGGCGGTCCGTCGTCAACGTACGGCGTGGGGCAACCACCGCCCTCCTCACGATTGGGGATACACCGAAATCCGGCGATCGCGGCCACGGGGCGTACGCCCGAGCCAGCCCGCATTACCGTCCGGTAACACCTGGCATACTGGACCGGGCAGGGTCGGCTGGAACGAGGGATTGTAGCAATGACCGCGCTCCTGATCGTCGGTGCGGTCGGCGTGGGCCTGCTCCTGCTGTCCCTGATCTTCGGTGACTTCTTCGACGGGGTGTTCGACGGCCTCGACATTGAAGGTGGCGGACTGCTGTCGACCGAGGTCATCGGTGCGTTCATGGGGGCCTTTGGGTTCGGCGGCGCGCTGCTCCAATCGACCGAGCAGGTCTCCCTGCCCGTCGCCATCGCAGGCGGCCTCGCCGCCGGCATCGTCGGTGGCGGCATCGCCCTGTTCGTCGTGCGCACCTTCGTGCGCATGCACACGGACGCCACGCCACGCAGCGCGGACCTCAGCGGCAGGATCGGCCGGGTCATCACGCGCATCCCCGCCGACGGCCTCGGCGAGATCAGCGTGTCCCACCACGGCCAGCTCGTGAAGCTCAGCGCCCGTTCACAGGAACCGATCGCATCCGGCACAGATGTGGTGATCATCGACGTCCTGTCGCCGACATCCGTCCTGGTAGCCGAGGCCGACATCTGATCACGTCGGTATCGGCACCGACGAGCGTCGCAGTGCCGGGTCGAGGAGACACGCAGATCGGCTCCGCCGGACAGACGACAACCGAGACGACAAAGGACCGCAGCTGTGGAACCGTTCATCACCGGCCTCATCGGGTTCATCGGGCTCATCGCCCTGGTGGTCCTCGTGGCGGTGTCGCGCTTCAAGGTGTCCGGACCCGACGAGGCCTTCATCATCACCGGACGCAAGGGCAGGGGGTCGGTGCGCAACCCTGAGACCGGAGAGATCTCGACCGACCTGTCCGGACAGAAGGTCGTGATGGGCGCAAGCACATTCGTCCTGCCCGTCGTCCAGAAGCTGCACGTCCTGAACCTGTCGTCGCGGCGCATCCCCGTCGCGATCCGGGGTGCCGTGTCGGCACAGGGCATCAAGTGCGACCTCGAGGGCGTGGCAATCGTCAAGGTCGGCGGCAACGAGGACGCGATCCGGGCCGCGGCGCAGCGGTTCCTCGATCAGCAGGAGGGCATCGAGCTGTTCACCCAGGAGGTGCTCGCCGGATCGCTGCGCGCCATCGTCGGTCGCCTCACCGTCGAGGAGATCATCAAGGACAGGGCCGCGTTCGCGTCCGCCGTGGCCGAGGAGGCCGAGACCTCGCTGACCAACCAGGGGCTCGCGCTCGACACGTTCCAGCTGCAGGACATCCAGGCCGAGGGCAACTACCTCGCCGACCTGGGGCGGCCGGAGGCCGCACGCGTCGAGAAGGAGGCTGCGATCGCCGAGGCTCGTGCCCGGCAGGCCTCCGAGCAGGAGCGGCTGCTCGCTGAGGAGGAGATCGCGGTTGCCGAGCGCCAGCTGGCGCTCCGCAAGGCCGAGATCGCCGCCGAGACCGACGCCGCGCGGGCGAAGGCGGCCGCCGCCGGCCCGCTCGAGCAGGCGACCCGCGATCAGGACGTGCTCACCGAGCAGGAGAAGGTGGCCGTGCGGCGTGCCGAGCTGCGTGACCGAGAGCTCGACACGGACATCCGCAAGCCAGCCGATGCCGACCGCTACCGCGTCGAGCAGGAGGCGCAGGGTCGCCGGTCTGCGGCGATCGCCGAGGCGGAGGCTGAACGTTCCCGGCGTGAGGCACTCGCCGCGGCGGTGGAGCGTGAGGGCGCTGCCGAGGCCGCGGCGATCCTGGCTCGTGGGCAGGCAGAGGCGGAGGCGCGGGAACGCAACGCCCAGGCGTTCCGGCTCTACAACGAGGCTGCCGTCGTCGAGCTGGTCGCCCAGGTGCTGCCCGAGATCGTGCGCGCGGCGGCGGAGCCGGTCAGCAACGTCGACAACCTGACGGTCATCTCGACCGACGGTGCGTCGGAGGTCATGCGCAACGTCGCCAGCAACCTCGAGCAGGGACTGCAGATCGGGACGGACCTGACGGGCGTCGACCTGAAGGCGATCCTGCGCAGGATCGGCCGGGACGCCGGTGAGGACGATTCCGCCGAGCTGCCCGGCAACTGAGCGCTGTCCTCTGGGAACCCTCTGTCGCAGTCGACGGGGTGGGGCTCCCCGGAGTCAGGCGGGCGGGCTCCGGCGGGGCTGCAGTTCCAGTTCGGTGATCCTGTAGCCGTCCATCGTGCTGATCCGGAAGACGCCGACGTCGGTGGTGAGGCGGTCGCCGGCGTTCGGCAGGTGACCGAGCTGGGCCAGCACGTAGCCGGCGACCGTCTCCCACGGGCCGTCCGGCAGGACGACGCCGGCCGCGTCCGCCAGCTCGTCGGGTCGCAGGGTGCCCGGCAGCACCAGCACGCCGCCCGGACGTGTGGCGATGCCGCGGGCCGACTGGTCCGACTCATCCTCGAAGTTGCCGATCAGCTCCTCGAGCAGGTCCTCCATCGTCACCAGGCCGCTGACGCCGCCGTACTCGTCGAGCACGATCGCGACGTGCTGGCTGCGGGCACGCATGTCGACGAGCAGCTTGCGCACGGGCCGCGACTCCGGCACGACCAGCGTGGGCCGCGCCAGCCCGCCGGCGGTGACCGTCGCCCGGGCGTCGACGTCGACCGCGAGCAGGTCCTTGACGTGCAGGACGCCCCGCAGGCGGTCGAGCTCGCCGTCGTACACCGGAAGCCGTGACCGCCCCGTCTGGCTTGCGACACGTTCGAGCTCGTCGATGCCGGTGACAGCGTCGACCGCCACGATGTCCGCGCGCGGCACCATCGCCGACTCGGCGTCCAGCGCGTCGAGGTCGATGGCTCGTGACAGCAGCTCCTGCTGGTCGGGTTCGAGCAGGCCGTGGGCGACCGACTCCTCGAGCAGCAGCCCCAGGTCCTCGGGCGAGTGGGCGAGAGCCAGCTCGTTCTGCGGTTCCTGACCCAGCAGCCGGACGACCCCATTGGCCATAGCGTTCAGGGCGAAGATGACGGGACGCAGCGCCACGGTGAACAGGCGGAACGGCCAGGCGACCAGCAGCGCGGACTGCTCGGGGTGTGAGATCGCCCACGACTTGGGTGCGAGCTCTCCGAGCACCGTGTGGGCGAGGGTCACCACCGCCAGTCCGATGCCGAGGCCGAGCACGCCCGCCAGGTGGTCGGACATCCCCGTGCGATGCAACAGGCCCTCCAGCCCGTGGGCGATCGTCGGCTCGGCGACCGCGCCGAGTGCCAGCGACGCCAGTGTGATCCCCAGCTGCGCGCCGGCCATCGTCAATGACAGCTCACGGAGGCTGGCAAGGGCCGCGCCGGCCGCCCGGTTGCCACCGTCGGCCAGCGCGGTGATGCGCGAGCGTCGCGAGGCGAGGAGCGCGAACTCGGCCGCCACGAAGAAGCCGTTGACGACGAGCAGCAGGACGATCGCCGCGGTGTCGACGAGTGCGCCGGTCACGACGGACGTTTCCCGGCGGCGCCCTCGTGATCCGTCCGGTCGATGATTCGAACGCTGTGCACGGCGAACCCGCGCAGTGCCTCGACCCGGAGCTCGGCGAACCGGGTCTCGACGCGGTCCCCGACCCGTGGCACCCGGCCCAGCTCGGCCATGACGAGTCCACTGAGCGTGTCGTAGTCGCCGGACGGCAGGGGGATCCCCGTCTCGCGCTCGCATTCGTCGGGCCGCCATGACCCCGGCACGACGTAGCTGCCGTCGCGCTGCGCCCTGGGTCTGGGGAGGGCTCGGTCGTACTCGTCGCGGATGTCCCCAACCAGCTCCTCGACCACGTCCTCGAGCGTGGCGATGCCTGTGACGCCGCCGTGCTCGTCGACCACCAGCGCGAGCTGGCTGTGCGCTGCCCGCAGATCGCGCAGCAGCGGGGACAGCAGCGCCGACTCCGGCACCGCCAGGGGAGGGGTGCCCAGTGAGAGCGCCGGTGTCGTGGTCCGCTCCTCCGGCGGGACCGACAGGACGTCCTTGGCCACGACCACGCAACGGACGTCATCGAGGTCGTCGCCGATCACTGGGAACCGGCTGAGCCCGGATCCGGAGGCCAGCGCCGCCAGGTCCGCGCAGGTCGCCTCGACGGGCGCCGTCACGACGTCGGGGCGGGGCACGCTGACGTCGCTGACCTTGAGCCCGCGGAAGCCGAGCACCCGCTGCAGCAGTCCGGTCTGATCGGCGGTGAGGCTGCCCACGCGCCCCGACTCATCGATGATGACCTCGAGCTCATCGGCGGTGACCGCCTGGTCCAGCTCGTTGGCCGGCTGGATGCCGACGCGGCGCAGGAGCCGGTTGGACAGCTCGTCGAAGACGCGGATGAGCGGCGCCGCGAGCCGCAGCACCAGCGCGGTGGGGCGCGCCAGGCGCAGGGCGACGGCCTCCGGCTTGGCGATGGCAAGGTTCTTCGGTGTGAGCTCTCCGAAGACCATGGCGATGCCGGTGGCGAGCAGCAGTGCGCCGACGACGCCGACGCCGCGCGCGGTCGCGGAGCCGAGTCCGGCGCGCTCCAGGGCCGGCGTCAGCGCGCGCGCCAGCGTCGGCTCGGCGATGACGCCGAGCAGCAGTGCCGCGATCGTGATGCCCAGCTGCGCGCCGCTCAGCATGAACGACAGGCGGCGCTGGACCGCCAGCGCATGCGTCGCGCGACGGTCGCCGGCCTGTGCACGTTCTTCCAGCCGGTGGCGACCCGTGGCGACGAAGGCGAACTCGGCGGCGACGAACAGCGCGGTCGCCAGCACCAGCCCGACAAAGCCGATGCCGGCGGTGACGACGCTCATCGTGGTCGCGGTAAGGGGTTAGTCCCTCTGAGGGGTTCCGAAATCGTCCCAAAAGGTGGTGGCGCGGACCCGTTCGGGCGAGGACACTGTAGTAACGCGCGTTCGCAACCTCCGCTTGGCGCCAGCGGTGCCGCGGTATGCGAGAAGCGCCGGGCCCCGGATCCCCCCACCGGGGCCCGTTTCTCGTGCTGGCGTGGTGCATCGTGTGTGGCGGGCGTGCGGTGGGGTCCGTCGCACCGTGATGGACAGGAGAGCGGCGGCCCCGCGGATGCAGTCCGTCGGTCACGGTCCGCTAGCCCTTGCCGGCCTTCTTGGTGCCCCGCTCGACGATCCGTGGCTCGGGCAGGTAGCGCGTGAAGTACTCCTCGGTCGTGCTGTCGCCGTCGCGGTACGTGATCCGCCGCGTCACGACGACGTCGAACCCCTGGCTGCCGGATTGCAGCACCTGTTCGGCGCCCTCGGCCAGGTCGGGGTTCTTCTTCCTCTGGGTCGGCGGGTTCGTGTAGTTGTACGGCGACCCGGTGGTCGACTCGACATCGGCCCACTTCCGGCCCCAGATGGTCACGGTGATCGACGTGTCCGTGTAGGAGGTGTCGACGAGCAGCCCATACGGGGAGTTGTTCCGGATCTCGACGTCGACCGTCGGGTAGTTGATCGTCGACTCGCGTCCCATGGGGTATCGGCTGATGTAGTACGAGTGCGGCTTGTGGTCGAGGATCTCGTAGCCGCCGAAGTACGCGGCATTGAAGAACGTCGTCGCGAACTGGCTGACGCCGCCACCGACCTCGTCGACGTACTCGCCCTGCTGGATCGCCCCGCCCGCCACAAAGCCCTTCGCGGCGGTGCGTGGACCCACGTGGCCGTTGAGCGAGAACGTCTCGCCGGGCTCGATCAGCACGCCGTCCATGAGGTCGGCGAAGCGGTGGATGTTGGTGACCCGGCCCTGGCAGCATGCGTGCTCGGTCGTGAACGACGAGACCCTCTGCGCCACGCGGAGCTGTCGTGCCTCCTTCGTCGTCCGGTCCGGCTCGACGGTCCTGCCGGCGATCTCCGCGGAGCGCTTGGCCCGACCCTCGCCGCGCGCCAGCTCGTCGATCTGCTCCCGCAGCGCGGCCATGTCGACCTCGAACCCACGCCGGCCCCCGCGCACCTTCGGACCGTCGGAGGTCAGCACGACGGTCGCGTCGCGGGGATCGGTGTCGAACCGCGGGCGGACGTCAGCGTCGATCACCTTGCGCAGCCGCGCGGGCCTGACCTCGAGCGTCAGGCGCAACCCGTCCCCGTCGTCGCGGCGGCGCACCCGGTACAGGTCACCGATCGTCGCCGGCTCGAGCGTCAGGACCTCGTCGCCGCGTTCGAGGCGCACGGGTGCGCTCACGAGCCGGCGTGCGGTCGCCACCAGCGCATCGACGTCGTCGGTCGTCGTGCGGGGCCGCACCGGCTCGGCGGTCACGTCGAGGGTGTCGTTGCCGGGACTGGTGAACGCGTCCCGTGCCCCGTCCTCCAGCGACGACGGCGTTGGCCGGCCGCCCGGTTCGGGGTCGCGGCGGCGCACCGCGGCACCGGCGAAGACGACGCTGCCCTCGCGGGGTGGCACCGTCATCGCGGTCGCGACCGCCTGTGCCCAGTGACGTACGGCCGCGTCGTCGACGTGGTCGAGGGGTTCCACGGCGATGGCGCCGACGGTGGCACGGGCGTGGTCACCGATGGCGGCCAGCGGGTTCACCTGGCGGCCGCGCTCCCACACCGCATCGACCGTTGCGGTGCGGTCGATGGCATAGCCGACGGCGCCGTTCGTCGCGCTGCGGCGGCGCCCGTCGACCTCGACGGAGATGAGCTCGGTGACGCGGGCGTCGGCCAGATCGTCGACGGCCGCCGTCAGCTCGTCGCGTGTCATGCCGCCGACGTCGGTGCCCGCGAGGGTCACGTTCGGTAGCACGTCGGACCGCATCGCGCGCAGCACGAAGGCACTGACAACCAGCAGGACCACCAGGCCGCCGGAGATCAGCAACGTCGGTCGCAGCGGCGGGGGGAACGCGGAAGTCTGCTCAGACTCGGGAGGTGAGGCGACGGTCTGCATCGACGACATTCAGCCTAGCGTACGGCGACAAACCGCCCATTCTCGCGTAGGGACGGTGACGATCGCGGGCCACTGTCTGAACGTCCATCCTCCGCACGACCTGTCCGTTCTGCCAAGTCAGTTCTCGGATCGGCGCTTGCCGCACGGTTAAGGTCGACGCGTTGCATGACTGGTTTCCCTCCGGGTGACTGACGACCACCGCGGCGTCCCGAGCGGGCGCCGTTCGTGACGTACGGAGCGTAATGCGAGCAGGCAGGATCCGGGTGCCGCTGACCCTCGTGATCGTGGCAACCCTGTGCGTCGTTGGCACGGCGAGCGCAGCGCCGCTTGACAAGCTCGAGCAGGCGCAGGCGCGGCTCGAGCGTGTCCGCGAACAGCTCGAGAAGGTCTCGGCCGTCTGCGAACGCGACGAGGAGCGCGTCGACAAGGTCAACGTGCGGGTCGAGGAGACGCTGGTGGCCATCGGCGAGGCCGAGGTCGCGGTCGACGCCCAGCGGCGTGTCGTCGACGAGGCGCGCCAGCGCATGGACGAGCTCGAGGCGCAGGCGGACTCTGTCCACGAGCTGTCCAGCAGCCGCGTCGTGGAGCTCTACAAGCGGGGGGTGCTCGACCCGACCCTGCACAGCCTGCTGATGTCGTCGTCGACCGAGCAGGCGCTGAGCCGGGCGCAGGTCCTCAACGTCGTCAAGCAGACTGACCGCGCCGCGCTCGAGAAGCTGCTGTCGTCGAGGACCGCCGCTGACGGGCAGCGCAAGGTCTACGAGGAACAGCAGCGCGTGTACGAGGACGCGCTCAGCGACCGCGAGACGCTGCTTGGCGAGCTCAAGGACGTGCGCAGGACCTACGAGCGCAAGATCGCGGCCTGCAACGAAAAGGTCGTCAAGCTCAAGCAGCAGGAGCGCATCGCCGCTGAAGACGAGCAGGAGCTCGCATCCGCGCTGGCGGCTCAGGGCGTGATCAACGTGCCCGCCAGCGTGTCGGCCGGTGGCTGGACGTGGCCGGTCTCAGGCACCGTGACGAGCGGCTTCGGCTACCGATGGGGCCGCCTGCACGCCGGAATCGACATCGGTGCGCCCTCCGGCACCCCGATCCACGCGGCCAGGGGCGGTGTCGTCAGTTACGCAGGCGTGATGGGCGGCTACGGCAACATCATCGTCATCGACCACGGCGGTGGGATGACGACGCGGTACGCCCACCAGAGCCAGCTCGGCGCCAGCGTCGGGCAGACCGTCAAGGTGGGCGACCCCATCGGATACGTCGGCAGCACGGGCTACTCGACAGGGCCGCACCTGCACTTCGAGGTCCGCATCAACGACAACCCTCAGAACCCCCTGGGCTATCTGCCCTGAGCCGGTGGCCGGTCCCGCCGGCCACCCGTGCTCGCTCTCCTCACAGCGCCACCCCGCACGTCAGGCCGGGTGGCGCTCGTTCGTCTCCGGCTGGACGGTGACCCGCCGTGTGGGAGAGTGCTCAGCCCGACGAGCCGAGGACGAGCGTCACAACGTCGACACCGGCGTCCTCCTCGACGGTCACCTCGTCGGGCAGCGCGCTGGCGACGGTCCGTGCCTCCGCCTCCTGCCCCGGTCCGTACCGCACCGTCGTGGTGGTCGTCGCCGCGGCGTTGCCGATGGCGATGATGGTGAAGCCGAGCGACTCGAGCTCGGCGGCCGTGCGGCCCGCCAGCCCCACGACACCCGAACCGTTGAGCACGCGGACCTCGATGTCCTCGGGTGCCACCGTGCGATCCGACCGGACCTCGTCGAAGATCGCGCCGCTGCGGAACCGCTCGAAGATCTCATCGGCTTCCGGCTGGATCACCTGCAGGACCGCTGCGCCATCGACCGTCGCGGGCGTCGACGGCACCGTCTCGGCCACGATGCGTCCGTTCGCGACGCCGCGGCCACCGATGGCGAGGCGCAGGAGGTCGATGCTCGACAGACTGTCGTCGGCTCGCAGTGCGCTGCCCGCCGCGCCAGCGGTGCGGTAGAAGCGGATCGGGTTGAGCGTCGTCGACGGCTGCGCGATCTTCTCTGCCAACGCCTTGAGGAACTGCTGCTGGCGCTTGATGCGCTCGAGGTCGTTGTCGATCTTGCGGACACGCACGTACCCGAGGGCGTCGATGCCCTCGAGCACCTGGCAGCCGGCCGGCAGGTCGATCCCGGCGTCACGGTCGCTGATCGGCTGGTCGAGGCACAGCTCGACGCCACCGACAGTGTCGACCACGTTGCGGAAGCCACGGAAGTCGATCTCGAGGGTGTGGCGGATCGGCAGGCCCGACAACGACGACACGGTCTCGACGAGGCAGCTCTGCCCGCCGATCCCAGTCGCGCCGTTGATGCGCCCGCTCGAGCCGTCGCACCGCGTGACGAACAGGTCGCGGGGGAGGGCCAGCATCGCGGCGCGTGAGCCCCTGACGCTGAGCACGAAGATCGTGTCGGTCCTGGTGCCGCCGGCGTCGCCACCCACGTTCAGTTGACGCCGTTGGTCGCGGGTGAGGTTGGCACGGCTGTCCGACCCGGTCACCAGCACGTGGTAGACGTTTCCGTGGCTGAGACCCTCGACCGGTTCCCGCGTGATCCGGCTGGATGCGTACAGCAGCGCACCGAGCCCGTACAGAACCAGCGCGAGGACGACGATGAGGGCGTACAGCGCGACGCGCCCGGACCGACCGCGCCGTGGCCGCCGGTGGCGCTGCGCGGGCCGTGCCGGCGACCGCCGGTTGCTCGGTGGTCGGCGAGGCGTCGCGCGCTTCTGCGCCGGTCGGCGGCCGGTGCGCGTCGAGCCGCGCCCGTGCATGACCGGCCCGTAGTCGGAATCGGAAATCGCTGGCGCCCTTCTCCGGCAACGACCCGTGCCTGGTGTGAACTTCCCGCGTGCTGGTGCACACTAGCCTAGCGGGCGACAGGTCGGTCGATGTCCTGACCGATCGCCGGTGCCGTGCACGCTGCGCCAACCGAAAGGTCGACGCTGTGACCGAATCGATCGCGGACGGACTGAGCGTCGTCGGCCTCGTGGTGGGGTTCCCACTGCTGCTGCTCGGCTTCATGGTCAGCCTCGAGAAGCTCGAGACGTGGGGGCTGCGCGACACCGAACCCGCGGACGACCCGGGGCGTGACAGGGTTCA
>DATHVN010000143.1 GCA_035461305.1 Euzebyales bacterium
GTCTCGCTCAGCTGGTAGGTGCGGTCGATGACCGGCGTGACGTCGCCGGCGTCGATCATCGCGGAGATCGCCTCCAGGTCCGCGCGGTTGGCCTTCGACACGAACAGCCGCATGTGCTGACCCACGAGGGGCGACACGGCCAGCGCCTGGGCCATCCGCGGCAGGGGACCGAACCAGCGACCGCCCGAGGTCCCATTGTTCGGGATGAGCGTGCCGTGTGGCGTGAGGGCACGGCGCAGCTCCGACAACGAGTGGTTCGCCACGTTGTCGAGGATCAGGTCGTACCGCGTCCCGCCGCGGGTGAAATCCTCGCGGGTGTAGTCGATCACGCGAGCAGCGCCGAGGCCGCGCACGAGGTCGACGTTGCGGGTGCTGCACACGCCGGTCACCTCGGCACCGAGCGCCGTGCCGATCTGCACCGCGAACGTGCCGATGCCACCCGCCGCGCCGTTGATCAGGACGCGCTGGCCTGGACGCACCTTGGCCACATCGCGGAGGGCGTGGAGCGCAGTGAGGCCCGACATCGGGACCGCCGCGGCCTGCTCGAACGTGAGGCCGGCCGGCTTGGGCGCCAACGCGCCGCTGGAGGCGGCGACATACTCGGCGCAGCTGCCCTCGCCTTCACCGAAGACCTCGTCTCCCGGCCGGAGATCCCTGACGCGGGTGCCGACCGCCTCGACGTGGCCGGCGACGTCGAAGCCGGGCGTGCGCTTGCGCGGCTGACGCAGACCGAACATCGGACGCATCATGTACGGCACCCCCTGCATCAGCAGGAGGTCACCGGGATGGACGGCGGCCGCGCGGACGCGTACCAGCACCTCGTCGTCGCCGATGGTGGGTGTGTCGACGTCGGCGAGCCGCACAACGTCCGGTCCGCCGTAGACATCCTGGATGACCGCCTTCATGGAGTGCTCCTCGTCCGCAGGTCTGTCAGCCTCGCGCGGCCCGCGGCGCTGGCAACGCTTTGCCACGCGCGACCGCCCCGAGGCTGTCGCGTGGCCGACGACCGGCTCCGGTCAGCCCAGGGTCACGCCGATCGCGGCGCCCAGGCCGTAGGTGACGGCGGCGGCGGCCCAGCCGATCAGCAGTTGGCGCAGGCCCGACAGCGCGGCGTTGCGGCCGGTGATCAGCGTGGTGGCGGCGCCCAGCAGGAACAGGCCGATGCCGCTGGCGACGACCGCGGCGATGGCCGCGGTCACCCCTGTGGTGAACACGTACGGCAGCACCGGGATGATCGCGCCGACGGCGAACAGCAGGAACGACGACACGGCGGCGACGACCGGGGACCCGCCGAGCTCATCGGGGTCGATGCCGAGCTCCTCGCGGGCCTTGACGTCGAGCGCGGTCTTCCGGTCGGCCATGAGGTTGTCGGCGAGTGTGGTGGCGTCCTGTTCGGACAGCCCCTTGGCCTGGTAGATCAGGCGCAGCTCCTCCTGCTCCTCGTCGGGGAACGTGTCGAGCTCGTCGGCCTCGATCTCGAGCTGGCGCTCGGCGGCCTCGCGGGAGCTCTGCACGGACACCCACTCGCCCATGGCCATCGAGCAGGCGCCGGCGAGCAGGCCGGCGACGCCGGTGATGAGGATCGATCGCGCGGGCAGGGACGCGCCCGCCACGCCCATGACCAGGCTCAGGTTCGACACCAGCCCGTCGTTGGCGCCCAGGACAGCCGCACGCAGCGCGTTGCCGCCGATCGACCGGTGCCGGCCCTCGAGCCGTGCCACGGCGTCGCCCGGCAGACCCGACGTCTGGATCTCCTTCAGGACCCGCGCGTGGGACCGTTCGTCGCCCGGCAGTGCCGTACCGTGCGCCTCCGGCTGATCGTCGTACATGCGCCGGCCCTGGCGCTCCTGGCGCGCGATCGAGGGCAGCACCCACTCGGGTCCCAGTCGCCGGGCCAGTGCCACGAGCACCCTCGCCTGCCAGGTGGGCGACAGCTGCGAATCGTGCCCGGCCGCGGCCAGCCGTTCCGCCCACAGCTGCGCATGGCGGTCCTCGGTCGCAGCCAACGACTCGTACACCTGTGCCAGTTCGGCGCTGTCCTCGCCTGCCGCCATCGCGCGGTAGATCGCGGCACCGTCGACCTCCGCCTGGAGGTTGCGGCGGTAGCGGGCGTGGTCATCCGTCGTCATCTGCGAGCCTGTCGCCGTCGGGTGCCGGGTCGCCGAGCACGCGAACGCCGTAGCGCGCGTACAGTTCCCCATCCTGCTCGCACAGGCCGCGCAACTCCAGTGCCGCCCGGACGGCCGGCGGCGAGACGATGCCGTGACCATACGCACCGGTGAGCAGTGGCGCGACGGTGATGCACAGCTCGTCGACCAGTCCGGTGGCCAGCAGCGCCGTGTTGAGCGCCGGCCCGCCCTCGCACAGCACGTGGCGGATGCCGTGCTCGACGGCCAGCAGCCGCAGCCCTTCGGCCAGGTCGACGTTGAT
>DATHVN010000144.1 GCA_035461305.1 Euzebyales bacterium
CGTGCCATCCCTTCTACGCCGGTTTCATCGCCGGCGTCGAATCGGTGCTGGCACGCCATGACCACTCGCTCGTGCTGCGGGTCGTCGATGAGGATGTCGACGGCACCCACGACGCGTACCAGACACTGTGGGCGGCGGACCTGCGCAACAGGTCGCCGTACTCGTCTGTGATCGCGACCCCACACTGATCGCGCAGCCACCGGGTGAACGCGGTCAGGCTCGCGTGGTCGATCCGGTCGGCGTCCGGCGTCCACAGCAGGTCACCCTCGGCGACGTCGTGCGCCAGCGTGGCGGGCGCGGCGTCCGTCATGCCAGTGCCGGCAGTCGCGGCGGGTCGCGCCGGGGGAGAGCGGCCCGGGCCCCGCCGTCGACTGGCGGCTCCTCGAACTCACGCAGCCGGTCCGGCGTCGTCATCGCGTGGTCCGACCTTCCACTGAGTGGAAGTCGACGCTAACCGGCACGACCAGAGCGCGCAGCTCGGCGAATCGCGCCGACAGTGCCAGCAGCGATCGATGCGCCTTCGCCGTGTCCGTCTCGTCGTCGGCCGTCAATACCGCCAGCTCGGCCAACAGCACCCGAATGTCGCGCAGCGCGGTCGTCTGCAGCGCGCCCGGCTGCACCAGCGTCTGCTCGAAGTGGCGGACCGCGCGCTCGGCCGCTTCGCCCTCGGGAGTCAACTGGTACAGGTGGCGCGGACGGTAGAACTCTTCCACGCTGGCGACTTCGGCGGTGTCCGGGTGCCACGCAGGACGCGCTGGCCGCTCGCCCGCACCGTGGGGTCCCGCCCTCCGGTCCGTGCGCACGTTGCCCCAGACGCTGAGCTGTGCGAGCAGCACCGTGAGCTCGTCGGTCTCGACGTCCAGCCCGTCGTCGGCGACCAGCGCGACGATCTCGGCGGGACGCAGGTGCAGGCGGAACCGCTCCTTTGCCTGCAGCATCACGCGGCTGACCGCCCGGTACTGCAGCGCCTTGTCGGCGGTCACGTAGGCGAAGACTTCAAGCCGTTCCGTGCTCGCGGGCACCGCGATCTTCGATCGACGAACAGCCAGGAAGGCTAGCGCACCGGCCGCTGGCAACCAGCCAGCGCTGGGCGGTCAGTCAAACGGGCGAGCGCGGCCAGGCTCAGCACCGGGCCGATCATCGCGAAGATCATGTGGTGGGTCTGGTGGCTCAGCGCGGAGAGCAACTCGCCGCGCACGGTTGCGAGTACCTCGTGACGCAAAGCGTCGAGCCGCTGCTCCAGCCGTTCGAACCGCCCGACGACGTCGGTGGACCTGGCCTTGAAGCTGCCCAGCATCTGCGCGAAGCGGGTGTCGATCTGCGCGAAGCGGGTGTCGATCTACGCGAAGCGGATGTCGACGGCGCTTGTCGGCATCGGGAGGGGCGGATTGAATGATCGACGGAGCCGGACCGCCTCCGGTCCCCGTCGACGAGAGGAGCGGCCATGGCGCGCACGCCGCAAGAAACGTTCCAGCACCACGTGGAGGCCCTTGGAGCGCAGGACATCGATGAGATCGTCGCGGACTACACCGACGATGCGATCTTCATCGGCAACGGCACGGTCAGGCGGGGACGGGAAGGGGTCCGGCAGGCATTCGTCGAGCTGATCGACACGGTGCCCGACGCCTCGTGGGCGCTACCCGCGACCGTGTTCGAGGGCGACATCCTGTACCTGGAGTGGACAGCCGACTCGGCGAAGAACAAGGTGGATGACGGAACTGACACGTTCGTCTTCACCGACGACGGCCAGATCCGTGTGCAGACAGTCAAGTACACCCCGAAGCCAACGGACTGAGTGAGCCGCGCCCACTGGGTTCACGAGCTCGCGTAGCAGATCTGGGCGCCACGTCGCCGCGTCACCCGACGACGAATGTGCGGATCACGCGGAGAACGGGTGAGGTAGCGGGCTGTACCACGGCGTCGGCCATGAGATCGAAACGGCAGGCCGGCGGCGGGGCGACCACGCTTCGGTGCCGCGCCTACAGTGCGGCGCCGCGTCCGTCCCGTCGACCGGCGGCAGCACGCGACCCGGTGTGGCCTCCGCGACTGGGAGCAGCTGATGGAGCATGCGCCGGATCGGCGACGTGGGTTGCGATCGCGTGTCAGGGCGGAGGCGGCCACACGGCCTTCACGGCCGGCGTGCCCAAGGGCCTGCCCGGCGCCGATGCGTTGTCACACCATGAGATCGTCGGGGTTGAGTGGCACGTCGGGCGGCGCGGTGTGCGCCCTACTCACGTGGTACGCGCTGCTCGATGACGACCCGGCTGCGGCAGGAAGGCTGCTCGACGCCTTCTGGGCCGACAACGCGGCCACCACGCCGACCGACCAGTTGCTCAACGCGATCCGTGCGGACCAGGCGCGACGACGGCTGAGCGGGGACCATGCCTGAGCGGCGGCGAGGTTCGCCGGCGGCGCGATCACGTCGCTGCATCTCGGCGCCGATGCCGCGAACCGCCACGCTCACCACGCCTCGCCGACGTGAGTGGGAGGCGACGAGCAGATCCGGTCGAGGAGCCAGCGTACGGGATCGCAGTACTGGTGCACTGTGGCCCGCCTGGTCCGTGCCGCATGGTCAGCCTGCTGACTGGACGGCCGCCACGACCCGGTGAGAGCGTCGATCGGAGGCCACGAATGGGCCGAAGGGCCCTGCCGTTCTCGTCGCGCCCGCGCTATTGGGGTGTCCGGACAACCAAAGGAGTTGTCATGTCCGAGTGGGGACCCTTCAGCCTGGTGGGGAAGAGCGCCATCGTCACGGGCGGTGCGATGGGGATCGGCCTGGGATGTGCGACCTGGATGGCGCGTGCCGGCGCCAACGTGCTGATCGCCGACGTCGACGGTGACGCCGCGGAGCAGGCCACTGCGCAGCTGGGTGACGAGGGCGGCACCGCCGATGGGATCACGCTGGATGTCACCGCAGCAGACGCCGGCAGCCGTGTCGTCGGAGCGTGTGTCGACAGGTACGGGGCCGTGGACGTGCTGGTCAACAACGCCGGCATCTACCCGCGGGTGCCCATGCTCGAGATGGAGCGTGCGCTGTTCGACCGGGTCTACGAGATCAACCTGAAGGCACTCGCGTTCTGCTCGAAGGCCGCTGCTGCGTTGATGAAGGACCACGGCCGTGGCGGCGCCATCGTGAACATCGCGTCCGTCGACGGCTTCCACCCTTCGATGGTGGGTCTGGCCGCCTACGACGCCTCGAAGGGCGGCGTGGTCATGTTCACGAAGAGCTTCGCGCTCGAGATGGCGCCGCACAAGGTCCGGGTGAACGCGATCGCGCCCGGTGGCATCGATACGCCGGGAACCCATCAGCCGCTGGAGGGCAGCGGGATGACAGCCGAGCAGATGGGGGCGGTGCGCCAGGGGTTCCTTGACACGAAGATCCCGATGAAGCGCTACGGCGAGCCCGAGGACATCGGCAAGGTCGCGGTCTTCCTGGCGTCTGACGCAGCCAGCTATGTGACCGGCGAGACCGTCGTCGTTGACGGCGG
>DATHVN010000145.1 GCA_035461305.1 Euzebyales bacterium
GTCGCCCGCCACCAGGCGCTCGAGGCCGGGGTCCCGCTGTCGACGTTCGATGCACGGGTCCGCCGCGAGGCGTGGCCATTGCTCCACCGCACCGTTCGCCTGCTGCCGGGGACGGAGCCGACGCTGCGCACGCACGTCAGCGCCGCATTGCTCGAGGTCGGTGGGGGCGCGCTCGTGACAGCACGGACAGGTCTGTTCCTCCATGGTGTTGTCGACCGCGCTCCGCCTACGATCGAGCTGGTCGCGGAGTGGACCACCAGCGTCAGGCGGCTGCAGGGCGTCCGTGTCATCCGGTCCCGGACGCTGATCGACGACGACCGTTCGGTGCGCGATCGCCTGGCCGTCGCGTCGGTCCCACGGTGCTTCATGGACCTGGGGCGGACCGGCGGATCGGTACGTCTGCGGACGCCACTGATCGACGCGCGGCAACGCCGCATCGCCGACCCCACGGCGGTCGCCCAGCGGGCTGCGCTGCATCCCGGTGTTCCCGGTTCCAGGCTGCTGGCTGTCATCGCGCGTGACGTCGCTCGGACCGGGGCCGACTCGACGTTGACCGACGTCGTGCACCGTCGCCTCGCCTCGGTCGGGCTTGCGCCTGACGATGTGCCGGCGCCGGTGATGGTCGAACCGCAGGACCGGATCCTGCATCCTGACATCACATTTGCATTGAGACGGGTGTGCATCGAGTGTGACTCACTCGCGCACCACGGGACGCAGCGCGCGATCGACCTCGACCACCGCAAGGACCAGGCATACCGCCAAGCGGGGTGGAACTGCCTGCGGATCGGTTGGTATCGGCTCGATCACGACTGGAAAGGTTTCGTCCGCGACATCCGCGCCGCGCTCGCAGGCTCGCGCGTGTAGCGGAGTCGTCGATATCGAGGACCTGGCTACACGCTCGTCTCGCGCTACCTCGGGGTCATGCGGATCGCGCCGTCGAGGCGGATGACCTCGCCGTTGAGCATCTCGTTGGCGACGATGTGCACAGCGAGCGCGGCGTACTCGTCGGGACGGCCCAGCCGGCTCGGGAAGGGCACCTGGCTGCCGAGCGACTCGCGCGCCTTCTCGGGCAGTCCCGCCATCATCGGGGTGTCGAAGATCCCCGGCGCGATCGTGACGACCCGGATGCCGTGCTGCGCGAACTCACGGGCCACTGGCAGTGTCATCGCCGCCACGCCGCCCTTTGACGCCGAGTAGGCGGCTTGACCGATCTGGCCGTCGAAGGCCGCGACCGAGGCGGTGTTGACGATGACCCCGCGCTCGCCCGCGTCGTTGGGCTCGTTGGTGAGCATGGCGGCTCCGGCGAGCCGGATCATGTTGAACGTGCCGATCAGGTTCACCGTGATGACCGTCGTGAACTCCTCGAGGGGCTGCGGCGCGTCGCGCCCCACCACCCGCGTGGCGGTCGCGATGCCGGCGCAGTTGACGAGTCCCCGGACGCCGCCGAACGTCTCCATCGCGGCCTCGACCGCTCCCTGTCCGCCCGCCTCGCCCGTCACGTCGGCCTCGACGAACCGGGCGCGGTCGCCGATCTCCGCCGCGGTCGACGTGCCCGCGTCGACGTTGACGTCAGCGAGCACGACGTTCGCCCCACCCGCGGCCAACGCCCTGGCCGTCGCGGCCCCAAGCCCCGAGCCCCCGCCGGTCACGATGAACGTTGCGTCGTCGAGTCGCACGTCGACCTCCGATCCGGGTTCATGGTCCCCGTCTGACGTACCACACGGCGGGCCGTCTCACCCGACCACCTGACGCGACCCACGCCGCGGTGCACACTACGGCGCGCCGTACGTGGGAGGAGCGCGCATGGACCAGCAGGCGCTGTCACGGCCGATCGGATGGTGGCTGAAGGAGGCGGACGCACACATCACGGCGGCGTTCGACGAGGCGTTCGGCACCGCCGACGTCGACCGGCGCCGGTGGCAACTGCTGACGTCGTTGTCCCGCGGGCCCGCGTATCGCGGCTCCCTCGCGGAGGCGCTCCGCCGCTTCGACACGGGCGCCGACATCGCCATCGTCCTAGACGACCTCATCGGTCGTGGACTGGTGGTGGCGGGTGACGATGGGCGGCTGCGCCTGACCGACGCCGGCGCGGCGGTGCACGAACGGGCGGCCACACAGGTCGATGCGGTACGCGGGCGGGTGGTCGACGCGCTGGGCGGCGATCATGGCTACGTCCAGCTCGTCACGTTGCTCGCCCGGCTCGTCGACGCCCTCGCAGCGGACGCAGGATCGCAGTCGTCATGACCCCCGGCAGCGGTGCACGGTGTCGTCCAGGGGTGGTGGGTGGGACGGACCGCGTTCGAGGACCTGACGGCGGCCGGACAGGCCCGCAGGCTGCGAGGCCTGGTCCCGCTCGCCATGGCGCACCACGACATCGACGTGGCGCGCGTGCGCCAGGCCCAGCGTTCAACACGACGTTCCGCATCGACGGGACCGACGGCAGGCGGTACGCACTACGGGTCGGGTCGCGGTGGCACCTCAACACCAACCAGATCGCCGAGGTCGAGGCGGTCTGGGCCGCGGCGCTGGCCGCCGACACGGCGGTCGCGCCGCCACAGGTCGTCCGGACCCGCGCTGGCCCCGCGTGGGCGAGGGTGGAGACCCCTGGTGCCCCGGTGCCCGCGCGTGCGTGCTGTTCACGTGGCAGGAGGGTCGGACGTTGCACGGCCGGCTGCAAGACCTCGATCTGGTCGCCGCGGCCGGCGAGGTGCTCGCCGCCCTGCACGCCCTTGCGATGGGCCTCGGTGGCGTGAACGCCGCCCAGTGCTCAGGGCCGACCGTGTCTGCTACTTCCGCCTGCCCGACGTCCTGGCGGAACGTGGCGCGCTGTTCGCAGAGGCGTGGGCGCAAGAGGGCATCGACCGGCTCTGGCGTGATCGTGGTGAAGCCGCCCACCTGCTCCACGTCGACTTCTACCCACGCAACCCGCTGGTCCGCCATCGCCGTGTCGTCCCGATCGACTTCCAGGACGCGATCTGGGGTCGGAGGAGCAGGATCTCGCGATCGCGAAGGTTGTGCTCGACCACGACGACCACCACGAGCGCCGCCGCGACGGCGTTCCGGCGCGGCTACGAGCGGCGGCGGCCGTGGACGCCCACCGACACCGCCAAGCGCGAGCGACTGACATCGCCAGGCGCTGCAGCTTGCGAACCTGCTGTTCAACGCCCGGCCCGCGGGCACCTTCCAGTTCGTCGAGGACCTCGCGCGCGACGTGCCCCGCCTGCTGGGGCGGTGACCGGACGGCGCTGTCGGTCACGCCTCGTGGATGAACCAGACGTTGGGCTCCCAGTACGTGCAGCGATCGGCGTCGCGGTCGACCTCCAGCGGGGCCAGCCCGTGCGGGAACACGTAGGTCCCCGACACCGGGAGCGGCAGGCCGGTCCACGCCTCCCACTCGACGACGGTGCCGGTGATGCGCAGCGATCGGGGCAGCGCCGGCCCGATGCGCGCACCGAGGCGCTCGTGCACGCGCATCCAGGGATCGAACAACAGACCGTCGGTCCGGCGCCAGGTCACGTAGTCGTTGATCGGGACCAGCGGGTAGCGCTCCTTCCATGACGGTCGGACGGGCGCGATCACGGCGGTCAGGCCGTTGACCGCGGCTACCCGGCGCATCTGGCGCAGGGCCTCCGCAGCGAGGCCGCGGGACCGGGCCGCCGGCGCGACCTGCGCCGCGAGCGCGCACAGGACCGTAGGGGGACGGCCGGCGGCGAGCTCGGCGAACGCACGCCGAACGACGGCGTCGATCCCTGGCGCGAGGTCGGCGTCGGTCCCGTCCCACACGCACGCGATCGCGTTGGTCTCGACCAGGACGTCCCCCGTCGCGTCGTCCCAGCCGACCGACTGCAAATGCTCCACGTCGTCGTAGAGGCGATGCCACATCCTGCCGACCACGTCGCCGTGCAGGTTGTACTCGGGCCACACATCCCGCGACGGGATGCCCGGCAGGTCGGGGCGCTCGTCCCTGGTCGCCCATCGCATGGTCATCGAGGCTGCACCCTAGAGCTATGGAGCAGCGTGCTGGTTGAAAGTTGGCCGGTCGGCACCCCGCGCATGAAGTGTGCGGGGACTGCCCAGCCCGAGGATGGGCCTCGGGTTGGTACCCCAGTCATGGGAGGTGCCGACTATGGCGCACAGTGTGATCTTTGCCGGCCTCGACGTCCATGCTGCCCAGACCCACGCGGCGCAGCGCGACGCTGCGACCAGGGAGGTGTCGACCACGAGGCTTGCGGGTGTGGGGCCAGCGCCGCACCACGTTGGACCCCACCATCACGGCGCGATCACCAGGCCCGGCCCGCCGCATGGGCCGGGATGCTGGTCGAAGCCGCCCGCCACCACCGGCGATCCCCACGCCTGACGTCGTACTGGCGCGTCGCCAGGCCAGCGCCGACGCGCGAGTGTGCGCGGGCCCTCGAGCCTGCTATGAGCGACCCGAAACCCAAGTGCTGGCCTCGCCCGCTCCTGGACGGCCGACCCGCGACCCATCAACGGACTTGAGGTACCCAGCCCTCGCCTATCAGCCTGACAGGACCGTCACCGGCCGGACCTTCGCCCGTGCCGTCCCGACAACGCCGAGCACCCACGACCCCGCCGACACCACTCGCCCCACGCGACGAGACCCTCCACTCCTGCCACCTGACAGCCGCAGCTCAATATCAGCGGGCCGGTCGGCTCGCAGCGCGACCTCGTGCCGGGCGCTGCGGACGCCCGCACGCACGTATCATCGTCGGCTTGCGTACGCACGGCCAGCGAAAGGGCGCCCTGGCCGGCGACGCACGCACAATGAGCGAGGAACGGATCGACCCAATTGGGTGGATCCGTTCCGTGTTGA
>DATHVN010000146.1 GCA_035461305.1 Euzebyales bacterium
CGGGGATGTGGCCGGCGTCGTACTCGGGGCGCGGGCGGACGTCGATGACAGTGACCTCGCCGCGGTCGAGGCGGCGGCGCAGCTCGTCGCGGGTGACGGCCTCGAGCTGCTCGCGGTCGCCGAGGTAGGCGCGGGCGAGTGCGTCGAGCCCGTCGTGGTGCTCAGCGGTGACGTCACGCAGTGCCGCCCACAGGTCGTACACGCCGACGGACGCGAGTCGGTAGTGGACGTAGGTGCCGGTGCGTCGGGTCGTGACCAGCCCGGCGCGGGCCAGGGTGCGCAGGTGGTGGGAGGTGTTCGCGTGGTCTGGCCGATCGCGTCGGCGATCTGTTCGACGGTCCGTTCGCCTTGGGCGAGCAGCTCGACGATTTCGGCGCGCCGCCCGGACGCCAGCGCCTCGGCCACGGCGGCGAAGCCGTCGAACAGCGGATCTCGGTGACGACAGCGCGCTGCTCGTCGATCCGCAGCAGGTCATCGCCCGGTACGAGCGCGCCGCGCACGGGCGCGGCCTGCGGATCCGCATGGTCGCGGAGACGCATCTGCAGCCGACCTCGTGTCCGGCGGCCGCGCGTTGCCGCGGCCGGCGCCGACCTGGTCGTCCCGGCCGCCGGCGGGTACGCGTTCGAGCACCGCGGCCTGGGCGATGGTCGACGAGGTCGGCCGGCGTCGCGACGATCTTCACGCCGCTGCAGAGCCAGGCCGACCTCGAGTCGTACGGCCTCGACCGGGTGCTGCTGTGATCTGCGAGCTGGACGACGTGGCCGAGGTCGCGGTGTTCGTGATCCACGCACTGCAGATGGCGCGACAGCGCAATCTCGAGGCCGCCGGGCGCGTACCCGACGAGTACCGCGACGAGACGGTCGAGCCGCCGTGGTCCCCGGGCCAGACAGCACCCTGACCGCCGACGAGTTGGCTGCCCACTGCGCTTCACCTGGCGGCCTGCAAGGTACCGACGTCCGTGGACCTCCGCGCGTCACTGCCCAAGAGCGGGGCCGGCAAGTTGCTCAAGAGTGAACTGGTCGCGGAGTCTCGCCGGCATCGTCGTGAGGGCTGAAAGGTCGGTGGCAGCGGGTTCCTGGTCACCGGCGGAGGGTGGGGCCTGGGTGTCGCCACCGCAGGAGCGCTCACGTCCGAGAAAGCCAGGGTGGTGATCGCCGGCGGGCTACCGCGATGAAGGACAGTCCCCACAGGACGGTCATGGCTGCCCACGGCTGCTGGAGCGCGCCGGTCAGATCGGGCAGCGCCAGCGATGTGGCTCCGAGGATCACGGCGGCGGCTGCTGCGCTGGAGGTCGGGATCTGCCATCCGCGCGTCCGGACGGTGGCCAGGAGACCGACCAGGACGACCGCGAGGGCGAGCGCGGCCATCTCGGCGTAGCGATCTCCGGTGGCGCACCGCCCCAGGAAGCACGACGCGCCGGCCCGGCGTGCGAGGCCGAGCATGCGGACGGCGTACCCGGTGGCGGGGACGGCCGCGAGCGCGGTCAGGGCCGCCAGGGGGACGCTCACCCGCGCACCGGGCGCGAACAGGTCCCGACGGGCGGGATGCAGCGCCACCAGCGGAGCCGTGGCGAGCAGGAATGCCAGTCCGCCGACGGTCGGTTCGACGCGGCCGCCGATCACGCCGGCCACGGTGAGGCAGAGCAGTCCGATGACCGCCTGCTGCAGACCCGCGATGGACCGCTGCGGCGACCGGATCTGGCTGGCGAACCCGCCGCCGATGATGACGGCACCCAGCGCGAAGAACCCGAGGTCGACGACGGGGTTGGTGGCGGCGGTGCGCGGATCGGCGACCCACATGGTGACCGTGAGCGCGGTGAGGCCCGCGAATCCCACGGTGAACAGCAGCGACAGCACCATGGCCCACGCGGTGAACGCGACCCGACCGACCGCCACAGCCGACGAGGGTCCGTGTCGGTCTGTTCGTGGCGGGTGCGCTGACAGGACCACGTTCCGCCTCACGTCAGAAGTTGCACGCCTCACCGGCGCACAATGACGTGGGTTGTGCATCACCACTGGGACGTGGTGCCCACTCGTGGCGGGACGATCGTCGGTACGCGTGGTCGGCGCTGTGGTCATGCTCGCGGGTCTTGCGGCACACGGCTGGAGGAGCAGGCATGCGCCGGAGC
>DATHVN010000147.1 GCA_035461305.1 Euzebyales bacterium
GTCGACCCGCCACGAGCCGTTCATCAGCCGGTTCTCCGACATCGAGTACATGCTGACCACGCTGGCCGACGAGACCGGTTGCCGCTTCGAGTTCGAGGCGTACGACATCGGGCACCTGTACACGCTGGCGTACTTCGCCGACCAGGGCCTGGTGACGACGCCGATCTTCCTGCAGTTCGTGATGGGCACGCTCGGCGGGATCGGCGCCGCGGTCGAGAACGTCTTCCACATGAAGGAGGCCGCCGTCCGCCTGTTCGGCAACGATGTCGAGTGGGGCATCCTCGGCAGCGGACGGGCGCAGTTCGACCTGATCACCGCCGGTGCGACGCTCGGCGGCAACGTGCGCGTAGGGCTCGAGGACTCGATCTACCTGCAGCGCGGTCGGCTGGCGGAGTCCAACGCCGAGCAGGTCGACAAGATCGTGCGCATCCTCGCCGAGTTGTCGCGCGAACCGCTGACCCCGGCCCAGACGCGCGAGGCGCTGGGGCTCAAGGGCCTGGACCGCGTGGCGTACTAGCCGATGACGGCCGTCGCACGTTCGACGTTCGGGGTCGCCGGCGCCGGGGTCATCGGGGCCGGCTGGGCGGTGCGGGCGCTGGGCCGCGGGCTCGACGTGGTGGTCCACGATCCCGCGCCGGGCGCCGAACTGCGGTTGCGCGCCGCCGTGGACCGGGCGTGGCCCGCGGTGTGCCGCCTCGGCCTGCACCCCGGCGCCGATCCGGCCCGGCTGACGTTCGCCCACACGCTCGACGAGGTGGCCACGCGGTCCGGCTTCGTGCAGGAGGCGGTGCCCGAGGACCTGGACCGCAAGCGCGCGGTGCTCGCGACGATCGACGCCGTCGCCGACCCGGACGTGATCATCGCCTCCTCGACGTCCGGGCTGCGGCCGACCGCGCTGCAGGACGGGCTGCGTCACCCGGAGCGGCTGATTGTCGGTCATCCCTTCAACCCCGTGTACCTGCTGCCGCTGGTCGAGGTGGTGGCGGGGGAGGAGACCGCAGCGGCAACCGTCGCGTGCGCCCGGGCGGTGTACGACAACCTCGACATGCATCCCCTGGTCGTGCGCGGCGAGGTCGACGGGTTCCTGTCGGACCGCCTGCTCGAGGCGATGTGGCGGGAGATGCTGCACCTGCTCGCGGCGGGGCTGGCCACGACCGCCGAGCTCGACGACGCCATCTGCTACGGGCCGGGGCTGCGGTGGGCGGCGATGGGCACCAGCCTGACGTACCACCTCGCAGGAGGCGAGGGCGGCATGCGACACATGCTCGCCCAGTTCGCACCGGCGCTGCAGTGGCCGTGGGCGCGGTTCGACGCACCACCGCTGACGGCGGCGCTGGCTGACGCCCTGATCGACGGCACCCACGCCCAGGCGGGAGGCCGGTCGGTCGCGGAGCTCGAGCAGTTGCGCGACGAGGCCCTCGTGTCGGTCATGCATGCGCTGCGTGGCAGCGGTCTCGGAGCGGGCCGGATCGTCGCCCGCCGTGAGGAGCGCACGCTCGCCGCGGGTGCACCGCAGCGCTGGCAGGCGGGGAACGACGTGCCGGCGCCGCTCGCGCTGTACGCGTGCACGGTGGCGCCCGACTGGGTCGACTACAACCGGCACATGACCGAGTCGGCGTACCTGTACGCGTTCGGCTGGGCCAGCGACGCGTTCTTCCGCTACATCGGCATCGACGAGGTGTACCGCGACGCCGGTCACTCCTACTACACGGTCGAGAGCCACCTGGTCTACCGCCGCGAGGTGGGCGAGGGCGCGCCGTTGCGGTTCACGACCCAGCTGCTCGGCCACGACCGCAGGCGCCTGCACCTGTTCCACACGATGTCGCACGCCCGCAACGACGAGGTGCTGTGCACCAACGAGCAGCTGCTGGTGCACGTCGACACGGCGGCGGGACGGTCTGTCCCCGTGCCCCCGTTGCCGCTCGCCGCACTGCACGCCATCGGTGCGGTGCACGACACGCTGCCCCGACCGGAGCGCGCGGTCATGTCGATCGGGAGGTGAGCGGATGGACTTCGGGCTGAGCGACGAGCAGGGCATGATCGCGGAGGTCACGCGGGCGTTCGTCGACGCCGAGCTCGCGCCCCACGAGGCCGAGGTCGAGCGCACCGGCCGGGTCCGCCCGGAGCTGACCGCGAAGATCCGCAGCCGTGCGCTCGAGGCGGGGCTGTACGCGGCCAACATGCCCGAGGAGCTCGGCGGTGGGGGGCTGGGCAGCCTCGATGTCGCCGTCATGGAGCGCCAGCTGGGACGGACGTCCATGGCCCTGCAGTACATCGTGGCGCGCCCGTCGAACATCCTGCGTGCCTGCGTTGGCGACCAGGTCGACACGTGGCTCGTGCCCACGGTCCGCGGCGAGCGGGTCGAGTGCCTGGCGATGTCAGAGCCCGATGCCGGATCGGACCTGCGTGGCATGCGCTGCCGGGCCGTGCGCGACGGTGACGAGTACGTCATCAGGGGCACCAAGCACTTCATCAGCCACGCCGACGTCGCGGACTACGTGATCCTGTTCGCCGCCACCGGCGAGGAGGAGGAGGACACCAGGCGCGGACGCCGAAGCCGGATCACGGCGTTCCTCGTGGACCACGGCACGCCTGGGTTCGAGGTCGCCGACGGCTACGGGTCGGTGTCCCACCGCGGGTACAACAACGCCGTGCTGCATTTCGACGGCTGCAGGGTCCCCGCTGCGAACGTCCTGGGCGAGGAGCACAAGGGTTTCGAGGTGGCGACGACCTGGCTGGGCTCCACGCGGCTGCAGGTCGCGGCGACGTGCCTAGGGCGCGCCGACCGCGCCATCGAGATCGCCACCCGATGGGCGACCGATCGGCGCCAGTTCGGCCAGCAGATCGGTCGGTTCCAGGGCGTGTCGTTCAAGCTCGCCGACATGGCCACGCGGCTGGCCTCCGCGGAGCTGCTGACCTACCGCGCCGCGTGGCTCGACGACGAGGGTCGCATGACCGACGCCGATGCGGCGATGGCGAAGCTGGTCGCGTCCGAGATGCTGGCGTTCGTGACCGACGAGGCGGTGCAGATCCTCGGTGGCATGGGCCTCATGGACGAGCTCCCGCTCGAACGGTTGTGGCGCGACGCGCGCGTCGAGCGGATCTGGGACGGGACGTCAGAGATCCAGCGCCACATCATCTCGCGCACGATGCTGCGCGCCGTCGGCGGGTGACCGGTGGCACCGTCGGCGCTGGGGCGGCTGCTGGACCCGTCGACGGTCGCGATGGTCGGTGGTGCGCCGGCCGCGGCGGCGATCGCCGAGTGCGACCGGCTGGGGTTTGCCGGCGAGATCTGGCCGGTGCACCCGTCGCGCAGGGAGGTCGGTGGGCGCAGGTCGGTGCCGACGGTGGCGGCGCTGCCGGGCACCCCCGATGCGGCGCTGGTCGCGGTCGACCGGCATCGCACGATCGATGTGGTGCGCCAGCTCCGCGACGTCGGTTGTGGTGGGGTCGTGTGCTACGCGTCGGGGTTCGCCGAGGTTGGGACGCCCGGCGCCGTGCTCCAAGACCGTCTGCGTGCGGCGGCCGGTGACATGCCGTTGCTCGGGCCCAACTGCCACGGCTTCGTGAATGCGCTGACGGGCGCCGCCCTGTGGCCTGACGTGCAGGGCTGCCGGCGGACCGAACGCGGCGTCGCCATCATCACGCAGTCGGGCAACCTCGCCCTGACGGTCAGCATGCGCCGCGGGCTGCCGCTCGCGCAGGTTGTCACGGTCGGCAACCAGGCCGGTCTGGGGCTGCATGACTGCGTCGCGGCGCTCGTCAGCGATCCGCGGATCACCGCGATCGGGCTGCACGTGGAGCAGCTCACCGACGCCGTCGCGTTCGGACGCGCCGCACTGCTGGCGTGGGAGCGCGCCGTGCCGTTGGTCGCGCTGCAGACCGGGGTATCAGTGGCGGGTGCGACGTTGGCGCGCACCCACACCGCATCACTGGCCGGCACCGCCGCCACCTACCGTGCGTTGTTCGCCCGGTACCACGTGACGGTCGTCGACACCGTGCCCGCCCTCGTCGGCGCGCTGGCGGTGCTGCACGCGTACGGCCGCCTGGGTGGCCGACGCGCGGTGTCGCTGTCGTGCTCCGGCGGGGAGGCGGCGTTGGCCGCCGACCGCGCCCCCCGCCACGGGATCACCTTCCCGGCGTTGCCCGCGGAGGTCGGCGTGGCGCTCCATCACCGCGTCGCTGTCACCAACCCGCTCGACTACCACACCTACCTGTGGGGTGACCGTGACGGCCTCGAGCACGTGTTCACGACGGCGCTGCGTGCTACCGCGGACGTCGGTCTGCTCGTCGTCGACTTCCCCTCCGACGGGCATGACGGCGCGTCCTGGCAGGTCGCCGTCGATGCGGCGGTGGCCGCACACCACACGACCGGTGTTCCGCTCGTCGTGACATCCGTCCTGGCCGAGCAGCTGCCCGCCGACGTTCGTGACCAGCTCGCCGCCCGTGGCGTACCCGCGATCGGCGACATCGACGTGGCGCTCGCCGCGGTCGCGGCAGCCGCCCGCGTGGCCGGCCAGCCGGCCCCGCACGTCCCCGCGCCGCCGGGGGCGCCCGGTCCGCTGCGCCGACGCGATCCGCCGCAGGCGCGGACGGCGCTGGCGGCCGGTGGTGTGATGGTGCCCCCCGGCAGATTCTGTCCCCGCGACGATGTCGAGCTCGCGGCGGGCGACGTGGGGTATCCGGTCACGTTGAAGGTGGTCGACGTCGACCACCGGACCGAGATCGGTGGCGTCGCGCTCGACCTGCGGGCGGCTCCCGACCTCCGGGCCGCCGCGGCCGCCATGACGGGCATCTCCGGACGGTTCCTCGTCGAGCGCCACGTCGTCGGCGCCGTGGCAGAGCTGCTCGTGGGCGTGCGCCGCGAACCACTGGTGGGCTGCAGTGTCACGATCGGTGCCGGGGGCGCGCTCGTCGACCTGTTCGATGACGCGGTGACCCTCCTGGCGCCGGTCGACGCCGACGACGTGCGACGCGCACTGGTGGGCCTGCGCGTCGGCCGGGTGCTCGCCGGTCACCGGTCACGGCCCGCCGGCGACCTGGCGGCCGCGGCCGATGCGATCTGCCGTCTCGTGGCGGTCGTGCTCGACGACCCTGACATCGTCGAGCTTGAGGTCAACCCCCTGCTGGTTCTTGCCGACGGCGTGTGCGCCGTCGACGTGCTGATGCTGGAGGCGGACGACATGATGGACGACCGATGAGCGGAATCGACATCGACCGGACGCCGCCGCTGTTGAACGTGACGATCGCCCGGGGCAGGGCCAATGCCATCGATGCGGCGACCAGCCGTGAGCTGTCGGCGGTCTTCACACGCTTCCGCGACGACGACCAGCTCCGGATCGCGATCGTCACCGGGGCGGGTGAGCGGTTCTTCTGCGCCGGATGGGACCTGGACGCCGCCGCGGCGGGCGAGGCTTACGACACCGACTTCGGCGCCGGAGGTTTCGGGGGGTATGCCGAGCTGCCCGATCTGCGCAAGCCGGTGATCGCCGCCGTCAACGGGATGGCGGTCGGTGGCGGGTTCGAGCTGGTCCTGGCGGCCGACCTCGTGGTCGCCGCCGATCACGCCACGTTCTTCCTGCCCGAGACCTCCGTGGGCATCATCCCCGACGCGGGCAGCGTGCGGCTCCCCCGCCTGCTGCCCCGCCCCGTGGCGATCGAAGTGCTCATCGCGGGGCGCAGGCTGACCGCGGCCGAGGCGCTCGCGTGGGGTCTGGTCAACCGCGTGGTCCTCAGCGGGGAGCTGTTGGACGCGGCCACCGAGCTGGCGAACCGGGTGGCGGCCGCGGCACCGCTGGCGGTCGAGGCCGTCCTCGACCTGGTCCGGCGGACCGAGCGGATGCCCGTTAGCGACAGCCTCCGTCTGCTGCGGTCGGGCACCGTCGATCCCTACGAGCGGATGCTGCGGTCGCACGACGCGCTCGAGGGCCCTCGCGCGTTCACTGAGCGTCGACCGCCGCGGTGGACCGGCCGGTGACCATCCAGTGCACCCGTTGATCGACGGCAATGGCTGCGTCGACCAGTGCCGCGTCCCGCGTTGGCGTGTGTCATCGCGGCACCAGCGGGTAGCACCGCGCGGTGTCGGTGGCACCATCGTGGCATGCAGCGGATCTCCACGACTGTCGTCGCGCTCGTCGGCGCCGACGCCGCGCGCTGGGCCCGCGAGGTCGGCGCCTTCGCCAACGTGCGGGCCATGGTCCCCGAAGAGGATGATCCACTCGACCGTGCGGTCGCGGCGTAATCCGGTGCGGCCGGTTCGTCGCGAACCTACGTGGTGCACGACGCGGATCCGTTGGCGGCGGTCGCCCGCCACTGGGTCGCGCTGTACGACGGCACCGGCCTGCGCGGCGACCTCGAGACCGCCGTCGCCGAGGTCACCGCACGGTGGCGGAGCCGATCGGTCGAGCTGCCCGACTACTACCTGGTGCTCGACGCCGAGGACATGCCCGGCACGCTGCGCCACTGGTTCCTCGGTGTGCTCCGCGACGCGGCGCCCACCCGGGTCGTGCCCGTGCAGCCGACGACGGCCGCGGTCGACCGGGCCCTGACCCACCTGCCCGCTGGACGCTGGTGGCCGGCCGTGCCCGATCTGCTGGCCGGCATCGACCAGGTTGCACCCGACGCGGTCGACACGTCACCGGCGTCTCCGGAGCCGCGGCCGCTGCGTCCGTGAGCTCGCCGGCGCGCCCATCATCCGGACGGTGACACGCGCGCCGGCAGTGACGAGGCTCATCTCGCGGTGCGGTAGTGGTACCAGCACAGGTCGGCGAAACCCGCGCCCTCGTACAGCCGGAGCGCCGGAAGGTTGTCACAGTCCACCTGGAGATACAGACGGTCGGCGCCGTGTGCACCCGCCCAGTCTGCCAGCGCGGCGAGCACACTACGGCCGGCGCCCTTCCCCCGCGCGTGAGGCAGCGTGGCCATACCGAACAGGCCCGCCCAACCATCGTCGGCGACCACGCGGTCCGCGTGTGGCAGCACCGCCGCCACCCACCAGGCGCAACTGGTGGAATGGCGCAGCCACCATCCGTCGACATGCTCCGCCGGAAGCGCCCTGGCCGCCTTCTCCTGCAGTCGCCGCACCAGTGCCGGACCGCACGACGCAGACGGTGCCGACATGCGTCCTCCACCGACAGCCAACCGAGCAACCCTCTGGTCGGCCTCCGACCCGGTTGCTTGGCATGAGATTACACGACGTTCGAATCGCCCAGGATCGCAGGCCGGGTTGCCCGTCGCCGACGTCATGGCCGTCCACTCGGCAGCTGCGACGTTCATTGCAGATGGCCGCGGTACTGGGCACGCGCGTCTACCTCGGTGGCCAGTGGCACCGCTGCTGCTGATCTCGCTCCGGTACGACGGCTGATCGACGGCGCTACTTGACGGCGACGGCCTGCGGGGGCGATCCGACGCCGCCCCGGAGGTGCAAGGGCACGGACACGAGCAGGAACCCGTGTACGCCGTCGGCTGCGCAGTCGGCGGCCAGCGCGTCCAGCGACCACATCTCGCCGATTGGCATGCCGAGAGCGGCAGCAGGTCCTCGTGGAGGAAGAACTCGTAGTCGCCGCGTTGGTCCATGACCTCGACGCCGAGCGTGTCGGTCGCCACGGCCGCGACGTGCAGGTTTCACAGGTGCTCGACCATCTCCAGCGACTGCTCGAGGCCCGGGGCGGTGACCGAGCCCCACGTCGTCATCGCCGCGCGCTCTGCAGCCGATGCCTCGACGTAGCGCTGCACCCAACCGAAGTGGATGAGGAGGATGTCGCCGGTGTCGATGGCCGTGCCCTGGGCGGCCGCGGCGTCGTCGAGGTCGGTGACCGAGAAGGAGTGCGCGTCGAGCGGGTTGTACTGCCGACCCGCCTGTTGCATGTGGCGTCACCCGGCTCGACGCCAACCGGGAACGGGCCTTCGGGCCCGATGTGGAGCGTCGTATGCACCGGGGCTCGCGCCACGCAAAGTCCGGATTGAGGTCGAGCGGCAGGTTCAGAGGAAAGACGCGACCGTGGCTGACGCTCTGGACGGCGCGCAGCGTTCGCTCGTCGGCGAGGAGGTTCAGAGTGCCGAGCTGGTCGTCGGGACCCCACAGGTGCCATGCCGATCCAGGTGGCGCGCCCTCGACAACGGGCAGCTCGCGGTACGACGGGAGGTGCTCGGGCGTGCTCACGGGTCACTCCATTCTGTCGGAGACCGGTGCGTGAGTCCTGTGCGGGTCTCTCCGCCACTGGTGGGGGAGAGCTTCTGAAGCGTCGCCTCCTTAGGCTGCCGGCGGGTGGATCCTGCCAGGTCGTGCCGCCGAACGTGCGTGTTTGCGCACACGCTGCAACGTCGACCGGTTCGTCTACGGTGTCGCAGGTGGCCGTGCTCGACCGCACTCGCCGGTCTCCCGGTCGTTCTGTTGGCACCACACAGTGTGAGTCGGGTGTCGCGCAACGGTGCCCGTGACTGCCTGCTGCTGCGATGGATCGAGGACGGAGACGACGCCATGCCTGAGGCACGACTGCACGACGGAAGCACCATCGCCGTCGAGGTCCATGGTCGTGGACCCTTGGTGCTGCTGCCGGTCAACCCCCAGCCGGTCGAGGGACCACAGGCTGAAGAGATGCGCAGGTGGGGCGCTGACCCGGCCCTTGGACGCGCCCTCGTCGATGGCCTCAGCGACGCGTTCCGAGTGGTCGCATTCGACTACGAAGGCCACGTCCTGCGGGTGCCCAAACCTGACACGCTGACGCCGACCAATGTCGTCAGCGATCTGCTGGCCGTGGCCGATGCTGGCGGCGCCGCCGGTGCCGACCGGTTCGCCTACTACGGCTACTCCTGGCTGGCGCTGGTCGGGCTACAGCTCGCCATTCGGACCGACCGCCTTGCGGCGCTGGTCATGGGCGGGTTCCCACCACTCGACGGGCCGTACCTGCAGATGCTCCAGGTCACCACGGCGACCCACGAGATGGCGATCGCCGACACGGCTTCGGCGCGCAGCACCGGGAAGACCTCCCAACCATCCGAGGAGCCATCCGGTGACGCAGCGGGTGAGCCGGACTGGTCGCAGGTGGAGGTGTCTTTGACGGAGGCGCAGACGCATCAGTTCGTCACGCTGTACCAGGCGCTGCAAGGGTTCGACGACCGCGCCGCCCAGGCGCAGCTCCGGTGCCCTCGCCTGTGCCTTGTGGGCTCGGCGGACGAGATCGACTACAGCGAGCGTTGGGGAGGGGTGCACGTGAGCCTCGCAGGCCCGGTCATGCGCCGACGCGCAGAACTCGAAGGGCTCGGCTGGCAGGTGCGGGTGCTGGAGGGGCTGGACCACACCCAGGCCATGCAGGCCGTCCACGTCCTGCCGGTCCTGCGCCCCTGGCTCATCAGCAGGCTGGGCACGGGCCCATGAGCGGCGGGAGCGCATGGCTGCGAGGGTCACGGGGCCTTGACGGCCTCCGGTGGGTTGATCTGCACCGAAGACGTACCGCAGCGTCGGCACTCGCAGGCGTAGGACGGATGCGTCACGGCGTCGGACCGCGGCTCGACGTTCGTTCGCGCACGCCCGTCGGCAGCGACG
>DATHVN010000148.1 GCA_035461305.1 Euzebyales bacterium
CGGGCCGATCGACGGAGTGGTCGCAGATCGCGAGACGTTCATCCGGCAGCGCCCGCTCCCGTCCGGCGAGGGGACCCACTACGACGTGGGTGACGCCGACAGCCCGCGGGGTGGCGTCACCAACGAGGACTACGTCAGCGCTGGTCCACTTCGCCAGCGGCGCGCGGGGCCTGCTGGAGTCCTGTCGCGTGATCACCGGAGCGAAGTGCGACATGGCGTTCGAGATCCACGGCACGCGGGGCGCGCTGCGCTGGACCTTCGAGCGCATGAACGAGCTCCACATCCAGTGGCGCGACGACGAGCGCCCAGCTGAGGACGGCTGGACGACAGTGCTCAGCGGCCCGGCACATCCCCACCACGGACACTTCAACCCCGGCTGGGGCGTCGGGCTGGGTTACGACGACCTGAAGGTCATCGAGGCCCACGAGTTCCTGCAGTCGGTCGCGACCGGTGTCCAGGGCGCACCGGGGTTCGCCGAGGCGCTCGCGGTCGCGCGGGTGCAGCAGGCGATCATGCGGTCGTGGGACTCCAGGCGCTGGGAACCTGTCGAGCAGTCGTCGTAACCGACGACCCAGATCGAGTGACCGCCACCGCATGGGGACGTCCCCCAACGCAGAACCGCCAGATGTTCCCCAGATCGAGTGACCGCCACCGCATGGGGACGCGCCCCAACACGGAGCCGACAGAACGTCCCCAGAGCGCGTCACCACCACCGCAATGGGGACGCGCCCCAACACAGAACCGACAGAACGTCCCAGATCGGTCAGGTGACGGTGTCGGCGGGGGCGAGGCGGTCGGCTGTGATGTCGGCGATCGCGGAGCAGCCCGACAACGCCATCGTGAGCTCGAAGTCGGACAGCAGGTTGGCGATGACCTCGGCCACGCCGCGCCCACCCGCCACCGCCAGGCCATGGACGTAGGGACGCCCGAGGCACACCGCCTGCGCGCCGAGCGCGAGCGCTTTGAAGGCGTCGGCACCGCACCGGATGCCGCTGTCGAACAGCACCGTCAGGTCGTCGCCGACGGCGGCCACGACGCCGGGCTGCGCGTCGAGCGCGCCGATCGCGCCGTCGATCTGCCGCCCACCGTGGTTGGAGACGATCACGCCGTCCACGCCCAGGTCCCGTGCCCGGCGCGCGTCGTCGGGGTGCTCGATGCCCTTGAGCAGCAGCGGCAGGTCGGTGTGCTCGCGTAGGAACGCCACGTCGTCCCAGTTCAACGAGGCCTTCGAGAAGGTGCAGATGAACCGTCGCACGGCTGCCACGGGAGCATCGGAGGTGATCGTGTCGCGGAACCGGCCCGGATGCGCGCGGGCCATCTGCACGAGCGCCGCGATCGCCGCAGCCGTCACGCGACCCGTGTCGCGTTCGAACGTCTCGAGATCGTCGTCCACCTGGCGCTGGAACTCCGAGTCGCTGGTGTACTGCGCGAGCCCCTTGCCACGCAGGAACGGCAGGTAGGCAAGGTCGAGGTCGCGGGGTCGCCAGCCGAGCGCCGTCGTGTCCAGCGTCAGCACGAGCGCGTCGCAGCCGATCGCCTCGGCACGCCGGACGAAGCTCAGCGCGAGATCCGTCGACTGGCTCCAGTAGAGCTGGAACCAGCGCGGCGCCTCACCCATCACCGCGGCGCACTCCTCCATCGGTCGTGAGGCCTGGCTCGAGAAGATCATCGGCACGCCGGTGGCCGCGGCGGCCTCGGCGACCGCGACGTCGGCGTCGGCGTGCGCCATCTCGAGCACACCGATCGGCGCGAGCAGGAGGGGCGCTGGCAGCCTTCGCCCGAACAGTGTGACGCCGAGATCCCTCGTCGAGGTGTCGACCAGGACACGCGGCACGATCCGCCACCGGTCGAACGCCGCCCGGTTCGCCCGCATGGTCGATTCGAGTCCTGCACCACCCTCGACGTAGGCCCACGCGGCCCGTGACAGCTTCCGTCGGGCAGCATCCGCCAGGGCGCCGGGCGCCACCGGCACCGCAGGGCGGGTGCCACGGACGCCGTCCCGGAAGATGCGTTCCTGCCGGGACCGTGCGCCCCTGACGTGGTCGGTCATGCCAGCGAGCGTCGCATGCGGTGACCGCCGACGTCAACGCGCCGTGGCGGCCGCGGATGGACGATGGGACAACCGACCAGCGTCCGACGCGGGATGCGTCCACACAGCGGACGTGCTTGAATCGGCGGCCGGCTCGTGGAGCCGCCGTCATCGGCGCCCACGAGGACAATTTCGGACGCCCGTCCCGGATCCCGATCTGCCAGGGAGCACCGACACCTTCGATGACACCCTCAACGGTCCCCCGGACGCTCCAGGCCACGTTCTGGCCCGGCGATCCCGTCCCGTCCCGCGGCCATCTCGCGTTGTGGGGCGGCGACGACCTCGTTGACGACATGACGCGCCTGGGCTTTCCGTCAGGCGTTCCCGCCCTGCTTCCGACGGTGCTACCGCGCACCCCGCGAGCCTACAAGCGCGTCGATGTCGCGGAGGTCCCGACCCGCCTGGTGCCGGTACGGACGGCGGCCGCGGCGCTTGCCGCGTTGCCGTCCCCTGCCGCACCGCCGAACCGCTGGCCGGGACGCCAGCGGCCGTCCGACGCGCTGCTCGCCTGGAGCGTCGCGGCCAAGGTCGCGCTCGAGCTCGTCGCCGCCGGCCGCGTGCTACCGACCATGCGGGCCGCCGGCGACGTCGGCGTCGCCGGCTGGGCACTTGCCGGTCGAGGCGATGACCGTCTCGCCACGCTGGCGGCACGCCTGCCACCGGCGGCACACGCCCTGCGGGTAGAGGGCGAGGACAGGGTCTGGTCGCCGGCTGATCTGGTCGCAGTCTTCGGCAACGCCGTCGCCGACGCGTTCGTCCGTGACGCGGCCTCCCCCCGTGTGCCGGTCACGCCTGGGCACCTCGCCAGGTGGCCGCACACCTGGCTCGCCGCCCTGACCGACCCGGTCGATCCGATCGTCGGGGGCCTCGACGGCGACGCGCCGCTCCATGCGGAGCGGCTGGCCGGGTGGAGCGTGGCGGTGCGCCTCCACGAGGAAACCCGCGCCCGACTGTGCCTGCGTCTGGCCACGCCACCGTCGAGGGTGCCCGCCGACGAGCGTGGGTGGCATGTCGACTACCTGTTGCAGGCGGCCGACGACCCCAGCCTCATCGTCGACGCCGACCTGGTGTGGGACGCCGCCGACGCCCGCGTGGACCTCGGCGGCATGCGCGTCGGCGACGCACACGAGGCGCTGATCCGAGGGCTCGCCGAGGCCGCCCGGCTGTTCGATCCCCTGCGCCCGAGCCTCACGCAGTCCCGACCGGCGGGGATCGACCTGGACACCGACGACGCCGCCGACCTGCTGGACGCTGCGGGCGACCTCTCCGCCGCCGGGCTCGGGATCCTGTTGCCGACCGAGTTGACCAGCAGCGGACAACGTCGTCTGCGTGCGCGCATGCGTGTCGGCTCGGCACCGCCGACTCCCGGTGCGGGGCTGGCGGGTGCCGGATTGGACGCGGAGGCGCTGGGCGCGTTCCGCTGGGAGGTCGCGCTGGGCGAGGACACGCTCGACGCCGACGAGTTCGCCGAGATCGTCGCGCTCAAGCAGCCGCTGGTCTCCTGGCGTGGTCGGTGGGTGCGCGTCGACCCCGACGAGGCGCTGCGCCTGGCGGACCTGGCGGCGACGACCGGTCGCCTGGCACCCGGCGAGGCGCTGGCGGCCGCTCTGGCCGGCGAGCGTGACGATCCCCGCCTGGGCAGCGTCGAAGCGGTCGCCGCAGGGAGTCTGGCGGACCTCGTGACGCGGCTTCGCACGGGCGCCACCGGCGCGGCACCGGACCTGACCGGCGTCGTCGCCACCCTGCGCGCGTATCAGCAGCGCGGCGTGGCGTGGCTGCAGACGATGGCGGGCCTCGGACTGGGCACGGTGCTGGCCGACGACATGGGCCTGGGCAAGACCCTGCAGTCGATCGCGCTGCTGGCAGCGCGGGCCGACGACCGACCGCACCTCGTCGTCTGCCCCACGTCGGTGGTCGGCAACTGGGAGCGCGAACTGGCGCGGTTCGCGCCAGACCTGCCCGTGCTGCGCCACCACGGACCGGGCCGTGCGACCGAGCCCGACGCGTTCGTGCCGGGCTCGGTCACGGTCACCAGCTACGGGCTGGTCCGCCGCGACGTCGACCTGCTCGCCGAGGTCGACTGGGACACGGTCGTGCTCGACGAGGCGCAACAGGTCAAGAACCACGCGTCGAAGGCAGCACGCGCGGTGCGCCGGGTCCCGGCCCAGGCGCGCGTCGCGCTGACCGGCACACCGGTCGAGAACAGGCTGGCGGAGCTGTGGGCGATCGTCGATTTCGCCAATCCCGGCCTGCTGGGGTCGTTCACACGGTTCCGCGAGCGCTATGCCGTCCCCGTCGAACGCTGGGGCGACACCGGGGCCGCTGACAGGCTGCGCCGCATCGTCGCACCGTTCCTGCTGCGCCGCACCAAGACCGAGGTCGCGACCGACCTGCCGCCCAAGCAGGAAGCCACGGTCGTCTGCAACCTCACGCGCGAGCAGGCGACGCTGTACCAGGCGGCGGTCGACCGCGTCTTCAACGCGGGCCTCGCCGAGGACGGCATCGACCGGCGTGGGCAGATCCTGGCGCTGCTGACCGCGCTCAAGCAGATCTGCAACCACCCCGCCCAGTACCTGGGTGAGCGGGGACCGCTGCAGGGCCGCTCAGGCAAGCTCGCGCGCACCGCCGAGATGCTCACCGAGGTCGCTGCTGCGGGTGATCGTGCGCTGGTGTTCACCCAGTACCGCGCCATGGGCGACCTGCTGGCCCGCCATCTCGCCGCGCGCCTCGACGTCGCCGAGATCCCGTTCCTGCACGGCGGCGTCAGCGCGGTGGCCCGCGACGCGATGGTCGCGGCGTTCCAGGCGGGGGAGGAGCCGTCGCCGGTGCTGCTGGTGTCGATCAAGGCTGGCGGGACCGGGTTGAACCTGACCGCGGCGACCCATGTCGTGCACTACGACCGCTGGTGGAACCCCGCCGTCGAGGATCAGGCGACCGACCGCGCCTACCGGATCGGGCAGATGCGTGCCGTGACGGTGCACAAGCTGGTCACCGCCGGCACGGTCGAGGAGCGCGTCGCCGCCCTGCTGGAGCGGAAGCGCGCGCTGGCCGACGCCGTCGTCGGCACCGGGGAGACGTGGATCACCGAGCTCGACGACGATGCGCTGCACGACCTGGTCTCGTTGTCGACCGCCGACATCTCCGACGAGGACGAGGCCGCATGATGACAGGCACACACTGGCTGCGCGTCGCGGAGGGCCGGGCATGGTGACACGCTTCGGCCTGACGTGGTGGGGCAAGCGGTGGATCGGCGCCCTGGAGGCGCTCGGCGCCGTCTACGCCAACCGCCTGCCACGAGGGCGGACCTACGCGCGCCAGGGCCGCGTGGCGAACCTGACCGTACGTCCCGGCCGGGTGACCGCGAACGTTCAAGGTACCCGCGCCCGTCCGTACCGCGTGACGCTGACCCTGCCGGTCTTCGACGACACGACCTGGGACAGCATCCTCGAAGCCCTGGCCGGCGAGGTGCGCCACGCGGCCGCGCTGCTCGACGGACGGATGCCCGACGACATCGACGACGCGCTGCAGGCCTGTGGCGTGTCGCTGTTCCCGCGCCCGCGGGAGCTGTCGACATCGTGCTCGTGCCCCGACGCGGCGAACCCGTGCAAGCACGTCGCCGCGGTCCACTACACCCTCGCGCAGACGTTCGACGACGACCCGTTCCTGCTCCCGCGACTGCGGGGTCGCGACCGCGACCAGCTGCTCGCCGGGCTGCGCGCCCACCGCGCCGGCACTGGCGAACGCGCCGACGACGCCCAACCCGACAGCGCGCCGACCGCCGTCGCTGATCTTGTCGCGCGCGACCTGTTCATCGCCCGCGGGCCACTCGACCAGATCGACATCCGCCCCCGGCCGGCCGGCGACCCGACCGCCACCTTGCGTCGCCTCGGCCCGCCGCCCGCCGCAGCCCACATCGAGGCCGAGCTCCACGATCTCGTCACGGACGCCGCCAGCCTCGCCTGGCACGTCCTTGCCGGCAACGCCGCTCACGGTGAGTGAGGGCCTGATGCGACTGCGGCGATCGCCGGCACCGTACCCTTGCGACCTGCGCTGCACAGCATGAGCATCTACCGATCCACCGCCGGCCGCGACGCGATCCGCGCCTTCGCCGTCGACGCCCTGGACCGCTGGGACGTGGACCACTCCCGCGACCACATGGCCAGCACCCTCGGTCCGACCCACATCGTCACAGCCGGCGACGGCGATCCGCTCGTGCTGCTGGCCGGCACGAACTTCTGCGCCGCTACCTCGCTCGAGCTCATCGGGATGCTTGTCGCGACCCACCGCGTCCTTGCGATCGACCTGCCGGGTCAGCCTGGCCTCAGCCATGACGAGCGGCCACGACGGCCGCGGGACGCCTATGGCAGCTGGCTGGCCGACCTCCTCCCCAGGATCACCGACGCGCCGGCCGTGCTCGTTGGACACTCGCTGGGGGCGCGCGTCGTGCTGCAGGCCGTCGCCGCCGGTGCCCCCGCCGCGGGGATGCTGCTGATCGACCCGGCGGGACTGATCCGGCTGCGTGTCACACCTCGGGTGATGGCGCCGACCCTGCCGTGGCTCCGCCGTCCGGATGCCGACACGTCGGAGGTGCTGCTGCGGATGATGATGGCGCCCGGCCACGGCCCGCCACCGTCGCTGACGACGTGGATGAGCCTCGTCGGCCGCCATGTCAGGACGTCACTGGCGCCCGCCCCCGTCCCGGCGTCGACACGTCGCCGTACGGCCGGCACGCCATGCGTGGTCGTTGCGGGCCGCCACGACGCGTTCCTCCCAACGGGTCCGCTGTCCCGCGCCGTCGCGCGGATGCTCCCCGGCGTACCGTTCCACCTGGTCTCCGACGCGGGCCACCTGCTTCCCCACGAGCGTCCAGACGCCGTCGTCGCTCTCGTACACGACGACTTCGCCGTGCCCGGCCGCCGGCACGACGACCCCTGAGCGGCCGTCCTCCGCCACCTCTGGATGCTGTGTCTGCCCGCCCTCGTCCCTTCCGTTGACGATCGCGGGGAAGAATCTCCTGCGCCGGGTGTCGATCTCGCCGGTCGCGTTCGTAGCGGAGGCAGAGGTCGCATCGGGCGCCGCTCGACTCTCTCGGAGCATTCCGTCCCGGGGAGCAAGCGACCGCAGGACAGGAGGCACACCCATGCGCAAGCTCGTCGTCTCGTCGTTCATCACCCTCGACGGCGTGATCCAGGCCCCGGGCGGCCCCGAGGAGGACCCGTCGGGCGGCTTCACGTACGGCGGCTGGACCGTCACCTACTGGGACGACGTCATCGAGGGCCACATCGGGGCCTCGATGGGCGTCGAGAAGGAGTACCTGTTCGGCCGCGGCACGTACGAGATCATGGCCGCCCACTGGCCGTTCGCCGGCGACGACGACCCCTTCGCGGCGATGATCAACCAGGCTCGCAAGTACGTGGTCTCCACGACACTCACCGATCCGACGTGGCAGCACACCGAGGTCATCAGTGGGGACGTCCCAGCCGCGATCC
>DATHVN010000149.1 GCA_035461305.1 Euzebyales bacterium
AGACGGCCTACCGCTGCCGCTACCTGAGGCCACGTCAGACGGCCTACCGCTGCCGCTACCTGAGGCCACGTCAGACGGCCCGCCCACGTGTCGGTCGTCTGGCGGGTCGGGCGCGGACATGGACCCGCGCCCGGCCGCGGATGCGGTCGGACGCGGGTGCGCGACGGGCTCGGTCACGCCCTGATGGCGGCGGCGCGGGTCAGGGCCCTGCGCATCGCACCGCGGGTCGCGCTGGTGACCTCGCCGGTCACCGCGACGCCCTCGGCCCGTTGGAACACGCGGGTCGCGCGCTCGGTGTTGGGACCGAAGATGCCATCGGTCGCAAGCGGTCCGAACGTCGGCGTCGTCGAGCTGGCGAAGTGCCCGTGCTGGACGGTGTTGAGCTGCAGCTGCCAGTCGGCGACGTCGGCGCCGCGGTCACCGCGGTCCAGCCGGCGCACCGTTGCGCCGTGCGCCACGTCGATCGCCAGCCGGGTCGGGTTCGACAGCTCGAGCACGCGGAACCCCGTCCGCGCCGTGAGCCCGGCGCCGAAGGTCGCCAGACCTTCGAACTCACCGCCGTAGCGCACCGTGCGTAGGGTCGGGTACCGCGGCGTCAGCACGGCGTTGTCGAAGGTGCGGGGGAACTCCGCGGCCTCCATGTCGATCGTGCGTGCGGCCATGTCGACCTGCAGCGCCGTCGTGCCACCGGCCGCGATCGGCGCACCTGCGCCGCCGGTCGTCGCCACACCGGTGTAGCGAATGGTGTAGGCGGGGCGTCCGCCGTCGAACTCGAACACGACGCGGTCGAAGCCGTCGTGCCGGCCGACGCGGACGGCGCGCAGCGTCGCCTCGGCACCGGTGCTCCGCTGGATCGTCGCGGTGTTGCGCAGCGAGCCCAGGGTCCTGTTGACGGTGCTCTCGCCGGGGACATCGCGCTGGAGCCAGTTGTAGAACGTCGCCTGGCTGCCGTTGATCGAGTAGCGCGCCCGGAGCACGGTCGGGAACTGCTCGGTCGTCGCATCGAGCTGCGCCAGCAGGCTGGCCGACCCGCATGCGCTCGACGCGTTGGGGATGGCCTGCCGCAGGTCGGCGAAGTCGACGTAGGCCACGCCGTCACGGATCGCGACGGACCGGAGCATGCCCGCGGTCGCGTCGGAGAACATCGTGGCCGTCGCCGGTCGCTCGTCATCGGTCGGGCCGGCGAGCAGCTCGGTGAGCGCGCCGGTCAGCACGGCCGGTGATGCAACCGTCCGTGTATACGGCTCCACGACGTCGCACTCGGTGCCGGCAGGGGTGAAGTAGACCCTGACCTCGGCAGTGTCGGTCGTGGCACCTGCGGCCGTGATCGGAACGACCAGTGCAAGCAAGGTCAGGATGGTCAGCCACACCCGCGCGATGCGCCGGGTTCGCGGGAACCCGACACCACCCGATGGTGCGGTGGGGGTCGAGGTGTTCATTGTGCACGCCTCCGCATGGTGGGGCTGCCGTGGCCGCCCCGCTTCGCACCGGTCCCGCCATCGGTTCCGATGCCGTGTGATCACCATGGGAGATGGGCTTCGCAACGCCTTCGCAGCCCGGTAACCGTTGGGTAACGATCACCACTGCAGCGATCCTGGCGCGCAACTGACCCGCACGCGCGCCTCTGGGAGGATCCGACGTCCGATGCGCCACCTGCTGCTGACCAACGACGACGGTGTCGACTCCCCCGCGCTCCCGCCGTTCGCACGTGCGCTCCGGGACGTCGGTGCGGTCACCGTCGTCGTCCCGGACCGAGAGCGGTCGTGGATCGGCAAGGCCATCTCCCGCAGCCGCGAGATCAACATGACCACGACCGAACGGGAGGGCATCCCGATCATCGCCTGCACCGGCTACCCGGCCGACGCGACGCAGCTCGGTGTCCACATCGTGTGCGATCCACCGCCCGACGTCGTGGTCTCGGGCATCAACCTGGGCCTGAACCACGGCACCGCGTTCCTGCTGTCGTCGGGCACCGTCGGCGCGGCCGTCGAGGGGTGGATCAGCGGGCTGCCGGCGATCGCGTTCTCCACCGGCGTCGATGGTGCGCACTACGCCGCCTGGCGGACGCACGCGCGCTCCCCCGCGGCGACCGACCAGTGGTCGGTGCTGGCGGCGACCTGCGCCGAGATCCTGCGCGACGTGTGGGACGTCCGCATGTGGGACGAGGCGGACGTGGTCACGGTCAACATGCCGTTCGACGCAACGCCGGACACGCCGCGACGTGTCACGAGCATCGCCCGCGTGCGCTACGGCGGGCTGTTCGACGCGGTTGGACCGGACCGCTACCGGCACGCGTTCGTCGACGTGACCGAACCCGACACGCTCGACGGCACGGACGTCGGTGCCTTCCGGGACGGGGTCGTGTCGATCACGCCGGTCCGCATGCCCGAGGCGGTCGCGGTATCCGAGGAGCTGCGCGCTCGCCTCGAGCGGGGCGGGGTGGGGTGAGCAGGCAACTCAGGCGGCGCGGACCCGGCGTCGTCGCTGCACGGGGCGCTGGCCCGCACCCTCGGCGACCTCGGGGGCGGTTGCGGAAGGCCCACATCGCCAGGCGCGCCCGACCGACCGGGTCGTCGTCGATGAACTGCAGGCCCAGCCGCACCCGACCGCCGTCGAGCGGCTCACGTGTGCGCATGAGGCAGGCTTGGCGTCATCGCCGAGCACGAGCTCGAACGGCGCGGCCTGCACGCCGCCGGGGGCCGCCGCGCCGTGCATCTCGACCCGCGCGCCTGTCAGTGACACGTCCAGCACGCGGCAGGGACGCCCGTCGAGCAGCGCCGGACTGTCGAACCGGAAGCGTCAGCTCGCGCGGCGCTCTCCGGCGTAGCGCTGGGCCAGGGTGCGGGTGACGGGCACACCGAGCAGCACGGTGTTGAAGGTGAGCCACAGGGCGGCGGCGTGGACGACGCCGGGCCTGGCGTACCTCACACCGGTCAGTCCGGCGAGGGTGGCGAAGTACCAGCACGCCGCGGCGATGGACATGCCCAACAGCACGACCAGCAGCCGGCGCGTTGGCGCGCCGAACGTCCTGGCGGCCCTTGGGGGTCACGCGGAACGTGGTCGGCGCCGCGTGGAGCAGGCGTGATGTGGCCTGCAGGGTCGGCGTCATGCGCACCAGCTCGAAGACGGTCGCGATCAGGGGCTGGCTGCGACCACGTCCCAACTGGTGCAGCGCGTACTGCTGTAGCACCGACGTCACGCCGAATGCGATCGCGAACGTCCGCAGGTCCGCGGTGATCGGTGAGGCGCCGGTCAGGAGCACCACTATCGGACCCGGCTCGTCTGTGCTCGGATGATCGGACGTGCGAGGAGGGTCAGCGCACGCCGGCGGGCTCGGCCGACAGCGGGGCGTCGCGGCCGACGAGCGCCGGACCGCGTCGCGCGACGCCGACACCGCGATCGCCGCTGCGCGCGAGCAGCGCCATCGCGGTGATCGTCGCGACGAGCACGGCCGCACCGAGCCACTGCGTCGTCGTGAGCGTGGTGCCGAAGACCAGCGCCCCCAGCGCGATCGCCGTCAGCGGGAACGTCAGCTCGGCGATCGTCGCCGCCGACGCCGGCGTGGTGCGCAGGCCGCGGTAGTACAGGAGCAGCGCCGCCAGGCCCGGGATCAGCGCCAGCGCGATGAGCGGCGCGACCTCCGCGCCGGTGATCGCCAAGGCGTCGGGACCGTCCATGCCCATCGCGATCAGAGCGGCGGCGGGCAGGCCGAACACGAAGCGCATGGTCGTCAGCTCGGCGAAGGCGACGCTCGTTGCCAGCCCGCGCCCGAGCACCGTCCCCAGGCCCCACAGGGTCGCCGCGCCCAGAGCCAGTGCTCCCGCCGCGGCGGCCGGGACCGTGACGGCCGTCGGGTCCGTGAAGGTGATCAGCCAGGCGCCGCCCAGTCCGCCGAGCAGGAACCACAGGTACCGCGGAGTCAGCCGCTCGCCGAGCAGCACGTGGGCGCCGGCGACCGCGATGAGCGGCTGCAGCTTCTGCAGCAGCAGCGGCGTCACCGGGTCGCCGAAGCGGAAGGCCGCGGTGAACAGCGTGGTGGCGACGGCCGAGGCGCCGACACCGATCACCGCGACCGCGACGCGGTCACGGACGGGCATCGATCGCCACGCCTGCCACGTGCGGGCGAAGAGCGGGATCAGAAGCACGACGACGATCGCGTGCTCCCAGGCCACGACGGTGGCCGCCGGCAGCTCCAGTGCCAGGCCCTGGCGGAACAGCCCGTCGGTGCCCCACAGCGCAGCCGCCAGGCCGACCAGGACCACACCCGGCATGGTCGCGCCAAACCGCCGCGGCGCCCGCGCGCCAGCCGCCACATCCGTCATGAGGTCGCTCCAGTCACCGTGCTGCCGGCCAGTGCGGATCAGTCGCCGATCGGCCTGCTCACTGCCCGAGCTCGTCGGCCAGGGCCTCAGGGTCGATCAGGCCACCGGCGGCCGCAAGCGCGCCGGCCGTGGTGACCGCCCGGTCGTAGACGGCGGCGAAGTAGTGCTCCGCCGCGTTCTCGTGACCGGGCAGCGGGGGCGGCCCCAACGACCGCGGCACGGCGGCTGGATCGGCGGTCATCCGCACGTCACCAGGTGACGACGGAAGCTTGGCGGGGTCGCCCCAGAAGCTCGGGCCCGCGTGCTGCTGACGCGCCCGGGTGCGCTGCGAAGCACCGCCCGACCGGCTGCGCCGCCGGCTGCTCCGTCCCCTCGCACTCATGATGATGCCTTCTGCTTCTCGGTACGTCGAACGCTCATGATGAACCCCCCACGCTGACCGGCTCGATGTCTGCGTACTCGTCGGTCAGCAGCGCGTCGGTATCGATGCCGAGCGCGCGTCGCAACTGGTCGCTGTCGAGGTCGTCGATCGAGCTCGACTTCGGCAGCGCCAGGTCGGCGATCCGCCGCTTGCCGGCCACAACCTCCTCGACGCGCTCGTCGACGGTTCCGGGGCACACGAGCCGGTGGGCGATGACGGTCTTGTTCTGGCCGATGCGCCACACCCGGTCGCGCGCCTGGTCCTCGACCGCGGGGTTCCACCAGCGGTCGTAGAGCACGACGTGGCTCGCCGACGTCAGGTTCAGACCGGTGCCGCCGGCCTTGAGCGACAGCACCAGCGCGCCCGGACCCGTGCCGTCCTGGAACGCGCGCACCATCTCGTCGCGTGCGGTGCGGGCGAGCCCGCCGTGGTAGCAGGCGATGGGCACACCGGTGTGGGCGCTGAGGTGCCTCGCGAGCTGCTCGCCCCACGTCGCGAAGTGGGTGAACACCAGCATGCGCTCCCCCGCCTCGAAGACGTCGTCGATGATCTCCTCGAGCCGTGCGAGCTTGCCGGACCGCCCGGCCAGCGGGCCGCCGTCGCGGGTGTAGGCCTCGGGGTGGTTGCAGATCTGCTTGAGAGCGGTGATCGCAGCCAGGACCGCGCCCTTGGGCTTGTTGCCGAGCTCGTCGTCGGCGGTCTGCGCCACCAGGTCGTCGAGCACGGCCTGGTACAGCCCGATCTGCTCGGCCGTCATCGGACAGTGGTTGAGCTTGTCGATGCGGTCGGGCAGCTCCGCGGCGATCATCGGCTCGGCCTTGGTACGGCGGAACACCAGGACGCCGTTGAGCGTGCGCAGTGCCGACTCGGCCGTGCTACCGGCCGCGCTCGCCTGGTGCATCTGTGTCACGAAGGTCGCGCGGTCACCCACGAGCCCGGGGTTGACGAAGTCCATCAGCGCCCACAGGTCGCCGAGCCCGTTCTCGATCGGTGTGCCGGTCAGGACGATCCGGTTGTTCGCCTCGAGGCGGCGCAGCTGCTGCGCGGTCACGCTGGTCGGGTTCTTGATGACCTGCGCCTCGTCGAGGATGACCTTGCCCCAGTGGACGTCGGCCAGCCCGTCGATGTCGCGGACCGCGGTCCCGTACGTCGTCACCAGCACGTCGGCCGAGGCCAGCTCGTCGGCGATGTCGCGAGCGTCGGCACGGTCGGCGCCATGGTGGATCACGGTGCGCAGACCGGGGACGAAGCGGTCGGCCTCGACCGCCCAGTTGCCGACCACCGCGCTGGGTGCGATGACCAGCGACGGGCCCTGGTCGCGCTCCTGCCACAGGTGCGCCAGCACCGTCGGCGTCTTGCCGAGGCCCATGTCGAGCGCAAGGCAGCCGCCGAGCCCGGCGTTGTCCAGGAAGTCCAGCCACGCCAGCGCGTTGGCCTGGTAGCCGCGGAGCTCGCCGTTGAACCCCTGCGGACGGGTGGGCGGGTGCTCGGGGATCTCGGCCGCGCTGCGCAACAGGTCCGCGGCCCAGCCCTCACCCGAGACCGAGACCGCTCGACCAAGTGCTGTCCCGTCGAGTCCCAGGGCGTAGCGGAGCATGTCAGCGCCGGTCAGCTGTGTGCGGTTCGCACGCTCGGCGAGGGCCTCAGCCGCGGCCTCGAGGTCCGCGTGGTCGACCTCCACCCACTGGCCGTGCGACCTGACCATCGGCCGGGACTCTGACGCGAGGCGGCGGACGTCCTCGGCGGACAGCTCGACGTCGTCGAACACCGCAGACCAGCGCACGGCGGTCAGCTGCTGGGCGCCGACGGCCGTCTCGCCCTCGACCGACGTGACCCGCAGCGACGGTGTCGCCTTCTTCCTGGCCAGCGGAGGCACACGGACGTCGAATCCCGCGGCGGCGAGCATCGGACCGCGCATGGTCATCAGGTCCCACGCCTCGTCCTGGCTGAGCACGACCTGCCCGCGACGGGCGTCGCGGCTGCGCATGAGCGGCGCGTACAGGCGCTCGAGGCGCTCGAGCTCACGTTTGAGCGTCTCCTTGCGGTTGTGGCTCGCACGCGACATCGCCGCCTCGACGGTCGCGCCGCTGCGTCCGCCGTCCTCGGTGAGGGTGCGCACGAGCCAGGCGTCGCCGTCGTCGGGCGCGTCGAGATGGACGGTGAGGCCGACCTTCGACGCACCCATCGTCCCGGACGCCCATGTGCGCAGGCCCTTGCTGATCTCGATGCCGTGCTGGTGGGGGGCCTCGAACTGGGCGCCGTCGAGCTTGCACAGCAGGGTCTCGGCGACGTCCGAGGCGTTGCGCGGCTGCGGCGGCGGCGACGGGACCTCCACCCGGCTGGCGCCGTCACGACAGATCGCATCGACGAACCCCGCCACGACGGTCTGGGTCACGGCACGCGCGTCGCGCTGACGCTCGAGCACGGCGATGACGCCGGGCATCGCACGGGTCAGCTCGGACAGCTCGTCGTGGTCGATCAGCGCAGGCTCCCAGTGCACGGCGAAGTGCGACCGGTTGCCTGGCGCGTCGCCCACCTTGATCAGCTGCGGCACGGCGCGCCCGCGAGCGACCAGACGCACCGCGAGCGCGGCAGCCAACCCCATCCATGTGACGCTCGCGCCGCGATCACCCTCGTCACCGGAGCCCAGGGACACCAGCCACCCCAGGCTTGTCTGCACGGGGGCGGCCACTGCCTCGGCCGTCCGACCGTCGGGCAGCGTCACGTCGGGGGCGGGCTCCCAGCGATCGGTCGACGCGCCGGCGGAGCGCAGCCGTTCGAGGACCTGTGCGGCCGGCTCGACCTCGGCGTCGTGCCCGGCGGCCCAGGCCACGATCCGACCGCGGTGCCACGACAGCTGCAGCTGCGTGACGCCGGAGTCGGGCACATCGTCGTCGGCGTCGTCCTCGTCGGACCCGGTCGCATCGGTCCGGTCGTCGTTGTCTGAGGGCAGCTCCTCGCCGGTCAGCTCGACGAGTTTGCGTTCGATCCGCTCACGCTCGTCGGAGAAGTCCGCAAGCACGAGTCCCCGTTCCGGCCCTGTCACCGTGCTGCTCACACGGTCGATCGTGGCCAGCACGTCCCGCCGCAGCTCGTGCAGCGCCACGACCCAGGCGTCCTCCTCCGCCTCGAGCATCGCGATCTCGTCGTCGGACGCGACGCCGTCGAGCTCCGCCTGCGCCAGCGCCTTGGCCTGCTGGGGACTGACTGGTCTCATCAGTGTGTCGGTGCTGATTGCTCTCTCGTTTCATGCTCCGTGCCGGGCACTCCGGCACGGCCGCCACTACTACACATCCGCCGATCGGTGCGCGCCCGTGCACACCATCGGCTCGCGGCGCGCTCCATCGCGCCGCACCTCCCAGGGCGCCGACGTGGACGGCATGCGTGCCACCACGTCGGCGGTCACCGTGACCGGGTCCATCGCTCCCGGGACGCGGACGGCGCCACTCGTGTGCCGTTCCGGGTCGACTGCCGACCGGTCCCCGTGGATCTGGTCACAGCACGCGCCGCAAACTCGACATCCGCACCGATGGTGCCCGCGGCTGTGTCCAGCCTACCCCGCACCGCCGCTGTTCGTGTGAACGATGTGCCATGCGTTGGTATTCCCACAACGATGTGCGCCTGCAGGCGCACGTCCGAACGATCGTCCTCAGCCGGTGGGGACCGCCCGTACGACGACGTTGCTGCGGTACGACCGCGCTGCGGCGTCGAACTCCCCACCGCAGGTGATGAGCGTGAGCACAGGAGGGCCCTCGCGCCGGAACAGCTCGTCGATCGGCAGGGCCTCCTTCTCGACCGACGCACGCTCCTCGACCGTGAACGTGCGCGCGCGTCCGCGGTCGAGCTCGACGGTCACCCGGTCACCCCTGTCGAGTTGTGCCAGGTCGAAGAACACGCCGCGCACACCGTTGTAGTCGACGTGGGCGGCGAGCACCGCCGAGCCCTCCTGGCCGGGACTCGGCCCGTACTCGTACCAGGCGACGCTCTGCGCATCCGTGGGCACGTCCATCTCGCCGCTCGCGGCGACGCCGAGCGCCGCGACGGGGGCGTCGATGCCCAGGACTGGGATCCGCACGCGCGTGGGCCTGAGCGCGCCCTCCCGCTCGACGTCCTCGATGCGCGCCGACCGGTGGCCCACGGGGCCGCTGCCGTCGGGGGCCAGCGGCTGCTCGTCCTCCCCCACCGGTGGGGGCGAAGCCTGCGCCGCGATGATCTCGCGCATCGTGCGCTCGGACTCCGTGGCCGGTGCCGACGAGGCAGACGCCACCGGGGACGCCGCGTCCTGTGCACCGGAACCGCAACCTCCGGCGAGCAGGGCGATCGTCGTCAGCGCCGCGACGGTCGCGGCGCCGCGACGTCGTGTCACCCGCGTGCTGAGACCCTTCCGCGTCGCAGGCCCACGAGCAGGGCGGCACCGGACAGCGCAAGCAGCGCCAGGGGCAGCTCGGGAGTGCCCGTCTCGGAGGTGGCGGCCAGGCCGCTGTTGCCGGTCGGCACACCCGCCGGGTCGGACTCGAGCCCGTCGACCGTCTGGGTCAACAGGCCCAGCGTGTTCTCCTTCGCGCTGCCGACCAGGTAGACGACCCGCGCGCTGCCCTCGGGCACGGGCACGCTGGAGGACTTGGACAGCCCGTCCGCGCTGTTGACCGCAACCGTGTGCTCACCAGGGTCGACCGACTCGGACACTTCGGACGCGGGGGTCAGTGGCTTGTCGAACGTCATGTCGTCCAACGAGAACTCGACCTTTCCCGTAGCGGCCGCGTGCCGCGCGACCAGCCTGCCCGACCCCGCGGCGACCATGTCACCCACGTCGTCGTACAGCGTGATCGTGCAGTCCTCGACCCCCGTCCAGTGGGCGATCGCGGTCAGCTTGGCGCCGGCGGGGACGTCGAAGGTCTTGGTGACCGCAGGCTTGGCGTCGGCGGGTGCGTCGGCCTCGCGCAGGTCGATGCGGTGCTCCCCGGGATCGAGGTTCATCGGTTCGGTCACCCGCTCCGGTGCGAAGCCCTTCAGGATCAACTCGTCGTCGAGGTAGACGTCGGTGAAGAACCCACGGATGCCGTGGACGAACGTCACCTCGGACGCGTCGCCCTCGGCTGCGTGCGCCGGCACCGCAAGCACCAGCACAGCCACCATCGCCAACGCGGAAACTACAGACCTGACCATAGACCTGACCATATGTGCTCCCAAGACTCAAGAAGTGACCCGCTCATCGCGCTGGCGGCGACACAGCGCGCCCTTCCCGCCCTCCATGGAGTGATCGTCCCGCTCCAACGCGGCTTCAGAGTAGCCGCCATGCGCCCAGCGGACGAGTCGGTCACCGGCGGGTGAACGGGAATTCAACCGAGACCTGTACGGTCGGCCATGTCGTTCGACGCGGTAGCCGCCAATGTCGGGCTTCCCGACCTCCCCGAAGCCGGTCAGCCCGCGCGGTCGACCATCGCCTGGCGCCGCTCGACGAGGTCGAGCATCCGCTCCTGCGGACGCCGCGCGAAGCGCAGCTGGAGCGGCTCGGCCTCCATGTGCCCAGCGAGGGTGACGAAGCGTAAAGCTGGTCGAAGTTCGGTCGATCACGCGGACCGGACCGTCCCACGGGCCCGGCGGGCGGACCACGAACTCGGTGCCCACCTGCAGGGTCCGCGAGCGCTCGTCTTCGCCGGTCTCGACGCTCGAAACCTCGCCGGGCGCTGCGGCGTTGGGGTCCGCCGCCAGCGCGGCGATCAGCTCGCCCGGGTCCATCGCCGCGTCTGTGAAGTCGATCCAGAAGTGACGGTGGTACAGCGCGCCGAGGCCGTCGCGCACACGCTGCACGGTTGCCGGATCACGTTGGCCGACAGCGGCCGCGAGGTGTCCCGGCTGCGTGCTGCGGGCGGGCTCACCCGCTCCGACGTCTGGCTCCGGACGGTCGCTGACATCCTCGACGTCCCGCTGAGGTGTCCGCCGTGTCGGAGGCTGTGGCGTTCGGCGCCGCACTGGTCGGGATGACGGCGCTCGGGCTGCTCTTCGACGAGGCTCCGGGACTGGTCAGCGTCACAACCTCCTGCGATCCTGACCTCGACACCGTGCGCTCCACGACGCAGCCCACGACCGCTACGTCGACCTCGTCGACGTGCTGGCAGGGCCGTTCAACCCGCCTGGCCGCGATCAGGGAGGAGAGGCGCCGGCGAGGAGGTTGGGCATGGACCACGCGAGCCAACGGATCACCGTCGTCCGTCATGGCGAGACCGAGTGGAGCGCCGCGGGGCGGCACACGGGGCGCACCGACATCGCACTGACCAGCACCGGGATGGACAGCGCCCGCCGCACCGGCCGGTGGTTGACGGCCGGCACGTACGATCGTGTCTGGACCAGCCCGCTGCGCCGCGCCGCCGACACCTGCGCGCTCGCCGGGTACGGCGGTGAAGCCGAGGTCCACGAGCCGCTCATGGAGTGGGACTACGGCGACTACGAGGGCCTGACCCGCGACGAGATCCTGGCGTACACGCCGAACTGGCTCGTGTGGACCCACGGCGCCCCCGGCGGGGAGTCGGTCGCGTCGATGCAGCGCCGCGTCGACGACTCGATCGCACAACTGCTCGAACTGCCGGGCCACACGCTGCTGTTCGCCCACGGGCACCTGCTGCGTGCCCTCGCCGCCGCGTGGGTCGAACTGCCGATCACCGAGGGGCGGCGGCTGCTGCTCGACACGGCCGCGGTCGGCACGCTCGGCTGGTACCACGACCGTCGGGCGCTCGCCCGGTGGAACGTCCTGCCCGGGTGATCCGCCGCATGCGCGGACCCATCGCCGGCCGGGGACGTCCCCGCCGGACGTCGCGACGTCCCGTCGGTGCGGGTCGCCGCACCGGCACGTACCGTCTGGGTCAGGACAGACGGCGTGCTGGGAGGCACCGATGTTGACGATCCGACGTGCCGACGAGATCTTCGAGACCGATGGTGGGTGGTTCACGGCCCGGTGGCACTTCAGCTTCGACCACTACCACGATCCGCAGCAGATGGGTGTCGGGGCGCTCCGCGTCTTCAACGACGACGCGATCATCGCCGGCGCCGAGTGGCCGATGCATCCACACCGCGACATCGAGTCGCTCACCTACGTCGTCGAGGGGTCGTTCGCGCACGCCGACTCCCTCGGCAACGACGGGGTCTTCGCGCCCGGCGCCGCCCAGGTCATGACGTTCTCGAGCCATGGCGCGCTGCACTCGGAGCGCAACGGCTCCGAGGACGAGCCGCTGCGCTTCATCCAGTTCTGGATCCTGCCGTCACAGGAGGGCCTGGCCGACGGGGTCCAGCAGCGGCAGTACACGATCGAGGACCGCACGGACCGCTGGCTGACCATCATGAGCCCGGAGGACGAGCCGGGCCTCGACCTCCACCAGGACGCCCGGGCACTGGTCACGCGCCTGGAGCCGGGGGCGGACCTGTCCCACGACGTCGTCCAGGGCCGCGGGGCCTACCTCTACGTCATCGACGGAGCGGCGACACTCAACGACGACACGATCAAGACGGGTGACGCCGTGAAGATCCACGGCGTCGAACGCCTCGAGATCGCAGGGCAGGAGGCGACCGAGCTGATCCTCGTCGACGTCCCACTCAACTTCGTGCCGGTCGGCGTGTGGCGCGGCCGCGTCTGACCAGGTCACCGGTCAGGGCCACGGCTCCGGGGCGTCACCGAGCAGGTCGATCAGCATCGCGGCGTTGCGTGGTGCGTTGGCCGCGTGGTCGTTGTTGAAGTAGACCCAGCCGTCGCGTCCGTCGGTCGCCGCGGCCCGAAGCCGTTCCACCCAGGGGGCCAACTCCGCCGCGGTGTAGTCCCAGCGGTAGCGCCGGTCGGGATCGTCGTCGAGGCCGTGCAGGCGCAGGTAGACGAAGTCGGCGGTCACCGGCGCCGTGTCGGGCAGCTGGCGGTCCGACAGCCAGACCCAGGCCACGCCCTGCTCCGCCAGCGCTGCCTCGACCTCTTCGACGTACCACGAGGAGTGCCGGAACTCGACGGCGTGCCCGGGACCCGCGGGAAGCGCGTCCAGAAAGCGGTCGAGACGGTCGACGTCCGCGTGGAGGTTCGGCGGCAGCTGCCACAGCCAGACACCGTGGAACGCCTTGAGCGGCGACATCCGCTCGGTGATCGTCGCGACGGGTCCGGCCGGGTCGTTCAACTTCCTGATGTGGGTCAGGTACCGGCTGCCCTTGACCGCGTAGCGGAACCGGTCGGGCGCCACGTCGTGCCAGCGCTCGACCGTCGTGGGCGCCGGCAGCCGGTAGAACGTCGCGTTGATCTCCACGGTCGGGAAGCGCTCCGCGTAGTACGCGAACCACCGGCGCTTGGGCACGCCGTCCGGGTAGAACCGGCCACGCCAGTCGTCGTACTGCCAGCCGCTCGTGCCGACCCGTACGGTGCCCCTCACGGCCGGGTCACCCCAATGCCGTCCATGCGGCGGACCGTACCCGCCGGCCACGGCATGCACCCGAGGCGAGGGACGCGGCCAACGCACGGAGGACACCTTCGGTGCACGAGCGACGTCCTCGGGCGTGTCATTCGGCGTCCAATGATGTCCCTCAGCGCCCAGCGATGTGCGTCGGATCGAGGGCAGGGGCGCTGGGTACCAGTGACCCGACGGACGGCGAGAGGACATCGGACATGGAGCACGTGCGGCTCGGCAGCACCGGCATGCAGGTGTCGCGGATCTGCCTGGGCATGATGACCTACGGCGACCCTGACTGGCGCGACTGGACGCTCGGGCTGGAAGAGGCCGAACCCTTCGTCGAGCGTGCGCTGGCGCTGGGGATCAACTTCTTCGACACCGCGGACATGTACTCGCGTGGGGTCAGCGAACAGGTGACCGGCGAACTGCTGTCGCGGCACGCCGAACGCGAGGACGTGGTGATCGCCACCAAGGTCTACTTCACGTGGGACGAGACGAAGCCGAACTCCGGCGGTCTGTCGCGCAAGCACATCATGGGCGCCATCGATGGATCGCTGGAGCGCCTCGGCACCGAGTACGTGGACCTGTACCAGATCCACCGCTGGGACCCGGACACCCCCATCGAGGAGACGATGGAAGCGCTCCACGACGTCGTCAAGGCCGGCAAGGCTCGCTACATCGGCGCATCGAGCATGTGGGCCTGGCAGTTCGCTAAGGCCCGGCACGTCGCGGCGGTCAACGGCTGGACGCCGTTCGTCAGCATGCAGGACCACTACAATCTGCTGTACCGCGAGGAGGAGCGCGAGATGCTGCCGCTGTGCGCCGACCTGGGCGTCGGCGTCCTGCCGTGGAGCCCCCTGGCCCGTGGGCTGCTCGCGGCCGGCACACGCCGCTCGACCACCCGCTCGGCCTCGGACACCTACGCCGACCGGCTCTACGGCGACGCCTCCGACGCGACCATCGACGCCGCGGCCGACGTCGCCGACGAGATCGGCGCGACACCGGCGCAGGTGGCGCTCGCGTGGCTGCTGCACCAGCCGGTCGTGACAGCACCGATCATCGGCGCCAGCCGCCTCGACCACCTCGAGCAGGCCGCCGCCTCGGTCGAGGTCACGCTGACCGACGACCAGATCGACCGACTGGGAGCGCACTACACCCCGCGACCCGTGCTCGAGTTCGGCTGACCAGCCCCGATCAGGATCGATGGAGCGGCCGGGTCAAGCACGTCGGCCCGCCGCTGCCGTTCCAACAGATCTCGGTCCCCGGGAACGTGTGGACCACGACGCCGTGGCCCGAGAGCAGCGCCGCGGTCGTCGGGTCGCCCTCGCACATGACGGCGACGCCCGGCCGGACGGCCAGCACGTTGCACGCCAGCGTCGGGACCTCCTCGGCGGGCACCGGCACGAGCGTGATCCCCATGTCCTCGAGCAGCCGGTACAGGCCCGAGGGCAGGCGCGCCAGCTCGACGACCGCGATCTCGTCGGTCACCGGCGAGATGACGCTGAGCAGGTGCAGGCACTCGTGCTCGCCGGCGCCATGGGGCACGTCGAAGGTGTGGACGCGCGCGTCGAGCAGCGCCGTGAGCTGGTCGATGCCGGACTGGTTGGTCCGCAGCGACCTGCCGATGCACACGATGTCCGGTCGCAGCCAGCACACGTCGCCGCCGTCGACGGTGCCGGGCGGCTCGATGTGCCCGAGGATCGGGATGCCGTGCACAGCGAACCAGGCCGCCTGGAGATCCTCCTCGCTACGCCGCGTCCGCTTGCCCGACCGCAGCAGGACGGCCCCTCGGTCGGTCACGAGCGACGGGTCGAACTGGTAGACCAGATCAGGGCTTGTCGACTCCGCCCCGAGCTCGTGCACCGTGACACCGAGTCCGGACAGCAGTGCCACGAACCGGCCATGCTCACGACGGGCGGTCGTCAGCGAGACCGGGTGACGGTACCCGTGCACCGGTTCGTCGTGCGCGGCCGCGAACGCCGCACCGGGCGTCTTGACCAGCACGTGGTGCAGCGGTGCCACCATCGACTGGGCGCCGTACGGCACCGGTGAGGCGGTCACGTGGCTTCAACCCTCGGCGACGGCGACCGCGCCGCCGCGGCGGTGGTCCGAGGCCACGTCCACCCCGGTCGCGGGGTCCCATCGCGCAGCGGCCACACCACCAAAGAACATGTGCGAGGCGTCGAACGCGCGGACGGCGTAGCCCGCCGGGTGACCGATCGGCACGTCGGGCTCGTGGGAGATCGTGCGGTGATCGTCCACGGACTCGACGTGCAGCCGGTGCCGCTGGACCGCCTCGTCGAGGCCCGCACCGAGGTCGAGATGGTGGTACAGCACCTGTGCCACCGCCGTCGCGATGCGGCCGGCGCCGGGTGAGCCGATCGCCAGCACCGCCCCGTCGGGGCCACGGGCGACCGACGGCGCCATGTTCGATGCCAGCCGCGAGCCCGGGGGGAGGCCGGCGATGCCCGTCGGGTGCAGGTCGAACTCGCCGAGCGAGTTGTTCAGCCACATGCCGACGTGCGGCACCAGCACGCCTGACCCGTAGCCGCCCGATGCCGTGATCGAGGCTGCCCAGCCGTTGCTGTCAACGGTGGAGATGTGCACCGTCGACGGGGCGCCGAGCAGCACCGCGAGGTCACGGTCCCGCGCGGTGGCCAGCAGCGCCGCCGCCGCATCGACCGCTTCCGCGCCCACCCCGGCGCCATCGAGGCGGGATGCGCGGAACGAGAGCACCGCATCCTGGATCCGCGCGAGCGTCTGGGCGGCCGTGGCGTCCCACGTCGCACCGGTGCCCTCTCGGAGCAGCAACAGCATCGCTGCGACGCAGACACCGCCGATCGCCGGCGACGGGTTGGTGGCAACCGTCCAGCCGTCGATCTGGACCGTGAGCGCGGCACGATCGAGCGGCTGGTAGGCGGCCAAGTCCCGCGCGGTCAGCAGGCCGCCGTGCTCGTGGACGAACGAGCCGATGGCTGCACCGAGCGACCCCGCATAGCAGGCCCCTGCTCCGTCGGCGGCGATCGTGCGGAGCGTGTCGGCGAGGCACGGCACGTGCAGCACGTGCCCCTCGTCGAGGGGCACACCGTCGTCGTCCGCGAGGAGTCGGGCGCTCTCGGGCTGCCAGCCGTAGATGGCCGGAAAGGTCGAACGGAGGAAGACCGCCGCCCCCCGCGAGACGGGGAACCCTGAGTCCGCCCAGCCGATCACCGGCTCGAGCACCCGGTCCCAGGGCAGCCGGCCGTAGCGGTCCGACGCCTCCCCGAGTGCCGCGAACGCTCCGGGTGTGGCGACCGATCCGTAGCCGACGCCCTGTGCGACGATGCCGCCGTAGTCGAACTCGACCGCCTCGATGCCGTCACCGAGCCGCACCTGCCCGTCTCCGCGCGGGATCTCGGCGTAGCCGTCGATCACGACGGGATCGCCGTCAGGCGGCCAGACTGTCACGAACCCGCTGCCTCCGGCGCACATGATGCCCGGCTCGGTGCACAGCGACGTCGCCGCTGCCGCCAACGCCGCATCGACAGCGTTGCCGCCGTCGGCCATCGCGACGCCTGCATCGGCGGCGATCCGGCTGGGCGCGGCTACTCCGATCGTCGTCACGCCACGTGCTCCTCCCCGTCCAGGGGACGGCCCCGCGACGTGTGCGCGGGCCGGCGACCCCAGTCAGCTGTCCAGGTGCCAGGGTGGGGCCGGCGCCTCCATGCGGTCCAGGCGGGACGGGACCGGACCGAACCGGTCCTCATCGTGGTCCGCCCACGCCCGCCACGCCGCGGTGAGCTCAGCGCGGTCACGCCCGACGAAGTTCCACCACATGACGACCTGCTCGCCCAGCGGCTCACCCCCGAGGACCATGAAGCGTGCGCCCTCGCCGGCCACCTCGACGGGCAGGCGGCGCCGGCCGGGTGGCACCAGCGCGAGCCAGCCGTGCTCGACGATGTCGACGCCCACCTTCACGCGACCGTCCAGCGGCACGACTGCGTACTCGAAGCCCTCGACCGCCGGGATCTGCGTGGTGCCCGCGCGCAGCGTGACGTCGGCGCCGACCAGCGGGGTGTCGGCCCGGGCCGGCGAGGTCGCGTGACCGAGCGACCCCACGAGCACGGATGCCTCGCCCGTGCCCAGGTCGACGCGGGGCAGGTCGGCGTGGTGCTCGAACGCCGACGCACCGTGGCGGGTGTGCTCGGGCTGTGCGATCCACATCTGGACGCCACGCAGCGGCGCAGGCGCACCGAGCTCGGCGTGGGCGACCCCGTGTCCCGCGGTCATCAGGTTCAGCTGACCTGGTCGGATGACCTGCTCGGTGCCCAGCGAATCGCTGTGCACCGCCTCGCCGTCGAGCAGCCAGGTAACGGTCGCGAGCCCGATGTGCGGGTGCGGACCGATCTCCATCGGATCGGGATCGAGGCCGTCCGCGGGCAGGATCAGGTCGGTGAAGCACCACGCACCGACAGTGCGCCGACCCTTGGTCGGCAGCACCCGGGCGATCCGCATCCCGCCGACCGACGCCCGCCGGCCCTCGCGGACCTCGATGCCGGCCAGGTCCTCGTCCTGGCAGGCCGCGTCCTTCGGCTCGACCGGACCGCTCATGGTGCCTCCTCGCCGCCGTCGTGGAAGGCTCCAGTCTACGGAGCGACGTCTGCCACGGTCGGGATCGCCGGATCGGCCACGACCGGGTCGTGGGGGTAGCCGACGCCGGTCGGGATGCCGCGTGCCCGCCGCCGGACGATGGCCGCGACGACGGCGAGCGTCAGGGCGAGCGGCACCAGGGCGATGGCGAGGATGAACGTGCCGGGACGCACGAGGTCGAGCGCGACGCCGGCCACGGCCTGACCGGACCCTGCGCCAATGAGGATCATCGCCGGGTACAGCGCGAACCCCTCGGCCTGGCGTGGCTCGGCCACGATGCGCTGGATCGCCAGGCCCGCGAGCGCGTTCAGCGGGGCGATCGGCATCCCGACGACGAACAGGGCGACCGCGAGCAGCGCCACGCTGCCGGCGACCGCCGTCGGGACGAAGCTCAGCGCGAACACCGCGAGCAGCGCGGCCGCCAGCGCGCGGCCGCGGCGCAGCGGATCGCGCAAGCTGGCGACCGCGAGGCCGGCCAGGCCGCTGCCGAGGGCCGTCAGGGCGAGGAGCGGCCCGGCCGACGCCGGCTCCCAGCCGAACGCGTCCAGGCGCGCTGGCATCGACGCCTCCCACGCTCCGAGCGCCAGGCCCGGCCCGAACGCCAGCAGGTAGATGCTGCGTGCTCCACGGGTCCGCAGGGGCGCTGCGCCCGCCAGGTCCAGGTCGAGCGCAGGCGGGCGGATCGGCAGGCCACCGAGCAGCAGCGCCGCGGTTGCGAACGCCGCAGCCTGCAGGACGAGCACGCCGATCGGTCCGACCACCAGCGCGGCGGCGCCGGCCACCGCCGGTCCGGCCACGAACGCGACCTCGACGAAGACCGCATCCAGTGCGTTGGCGGGCTCGATCTGCTCGGCGCTCACGGTCGGCACGAGCAGTGCACGGAACCCGCCGAGCACGGCGGCGGACGCCGCACCCTCGGCGGCGGCGAGCACGCCGAGCACCCAGACGGGCGCACCGGTCGACGCCGCTGCCGCCAGGCCGAGCATCCCGGCGCCGGCCAGGAGCAGGTCGCGCCGCAGGCCTCCCCGCAGCTCGACGCGGTCGAGCTGGCGGCCGCGCGGTTGGGCGAGCAGGCCGCTGGTCAGCGTCAGGATGCCCGCGAGCGTCGCACCGGTCGCCAGGTCACCGGTGACGACCTCGCCGACCAGGACGAGCGCGAGGAGGTTCATGGTCAACGGCAGGCGTGCGAACAGGTTCGCGACGGCCCACCGCCGGAATAGGGGCTCAGACAACAGTGCGCGCAGCGGCGCCTCGGAAACGATGTCCACCGGCCTCACGCTATCGTCGCGTCGCTCCGTCGGAGCGCCCCAGGGCCGACTCCGGGGAGCGAACAGCCCACATGTGGTGATCCGGCTCCCCAGGGATTGGGGCGCGGCGTGGCTGCGGGGAGCGAACGCACCGCACATCGCGATCGCACTCCCCAGGGGGCGCGCCGCGACGCTGCGGGGTCAACGAGCGGTCGCGCGCTCCAGCATCGAGCACCGTACCAGTCAGCAGGGTGAGCTTGTAGCCGGTGCGCGGCAGCGGCGTGGCGCCGTTGGTGGCGACGGCCGCGGCCGCGGTCAGCGCCTCCCGCGTCGCGGGCGAGCCCACGAGCGCCCCCTCGACGGTGGGCAGGCGCAACGGGACCGTCGCGACGCCTCCGACGGCGATCGCCGCGTGCGTGACCACGTCGCCGTCCAGCACGATGCGCGCGACCGCCTCGACCAGCGGCCACACCGCCTCGAACCGGCTGATCGCCCGGAAGTAGGCGGCACGCTCGGCGGGCCATGGGGGGGAAGGTGGACGTGGGTCAGCAGCTCGCCGCCGGTCAGCTGGTGGTCGCCCGTGGGTCGGAGCCGTCGCCCCACAGGTCGGCGACGGCCATGCGGCCACTCCCGGTCACACTGATCTGCGCGTCGCTGGCCAGCAGCGACATGCCGATCGACGAGGGGTGCGGGTGCACGCAGGGGCCGAGGTCGAACACCACTCCCAGGCTGTGGTCGCCCTCGCGCGCCAGGCAGCCGTCGCCGCCGGACTTGAGGCACGACAGCGCGGGGTGACGGAAGTACCAGCACCGGGTGCGCTGCGTCAGGTTTCCCCCGATGGTCGCGACGGCACGGATCTGCGGTGTCGCCAGCCCGGCGGCGGTCTGCGCGACGGCGGCATGGCTGGCGGCCAGGTCCGTTGCCACCGTGGCGACGGTCACCAGCGCGCCGACGGTGACGCCGCCGTCGTCGGCCGGATCGATGCGGGTCAGCTCGTCGAGTGGCGCGAGATCGACGAGCGGCCGGGCACGCACGTCGTGGCGCAGACGCTCCTGCAGGTCGGTGCCGCCCGCCCGGTAGTCACCCGTCGCGGCAACGGCGTCGTCGATCGAGGTCGCGCGGTGCAGTGTCATGCCGGATCCCTCCCGTGCCGCGGGCCGGTCGTCATCGCAGCGCCTCGACGACCCGGTCCGGTGTGACCGGCAGGTCCAGCGGGCGCCAGCCCGTGGCGTTGTGGATGGCGTTGCCGACCGACGCCGCGACGCCGATCGTGGCGACCTCGCCGAGCCCGACGCCGCCGCCCGGGGCGTGCTCCCACCCCTCCTCGTCGAAGTGGACCTCGATCTCGGGTGTGTCGCCGAGCTGGGGGATGCGGGACCCCGCGCCGGAACCGGCCGCTGCCGCGTCCCGACACGGGCCGGTCCCGCCATCGCTGCAGGGTGGCGGCGTGGTCGTACAGCCGCTGGCGCCGCTCGTTGCCGTCCCAGCGCCGCCGCAGCGCCAGCGGATCCTCGCGAGGCGGTGGGCGACCTCGTCGACGGCCTGCTCCAGCGCCCACATCGCGGGTGGGCCACCGGGGCCACGGAACGGCGCACCTGGCGGCGTGTTGGTGACCACGTCGTAGTCGCGGGCCCGGCGTGGCCCGCGCCGTACGACAACGTCGTCAGCGAGGCGGTCAGCGTGCCGATCGAGACCCCGCCATCCTTGACGGTGTCGACGGTCAGCGCCGCGAGGTCGCCGTCGTCGGCGGCGAGCAGCACGATGTCCGTGCGGCTGCCCGGACGCAGTCCGGTGGCCGTCAGCTCCTCGGCGCGGTCGGGGACCACCTTCACCGGCGCACGCGCGCCGCCCGACAGCTCGATCGCAGCGACCCCCTCGGCCGTCAGGCCCTGCTTCGAGCCGAACCCGCCACCGACGTGGGCCGCGGTGACCTCGATCCGGTCGTCGGGTAGGCCCGTGTGCCGTGCCGCGGCCGCCCGCACCTCCTCGACCGCCTGGGTCGACACCCACAGCCGGAGGTGCTGCGCGTCGGACCAGTCGGCGACCGCAGCGTGCGGCTCGAAGCTCGTGTGGACCTGGACGGCCGTGGTGAACGTCGCCTCGACCAGGCGGGGGTCGGCCCGCCGTCGCGCCGCGGCGATGCGACGGTCCGCGACGGGCCCCAGCCAGCTCACCAGTCCCGGACCACGCCGGTTGCCACGCCACGGGATGGGCAGGGCGAAGCCCTCCGACGCATTCGGGGCTGCACGGCGCGCCTCCCGCCCCTCATGGACCAGTGGCGCGCCGTCCGCCACCGCCGCGTCGACGTCGAGCACGGCGTCGTGCGGCGTGATGACGACGACCGCCGCGCGCGCCGCCAGACGGGCGGTCGCCGGATCGTCGGCGGCGAGCGCCGCGAGGGGCTGGCCCACCCAGCGGACCGGGGGTCCGCGGGGCGCAGGTCGACGACCGCGCGGACGCCGTTCAGGGCCCGCGCGGACGCCAGTCGACGCGGCGGACCGTGCCGGTCGCCACGCGCGACCGCACGATCACCCCGTGCAGCAGGCCGGGGAGCACCACGTCGGTCGTGTAACGGGCGGCGCCCGTCACCTTGGCCTTGGCCTCCACACGGGCAGGCGCGACGTCGACCGGGTCGTCGAAGTCTCCGCGGCACGCTGCAGCGACCGCGCGGCGGATGCCCGCGTGCGCCCCGCACCGGCGCAGGTGCCCAGCGAGGGCGTCGGCAACCGTGTTGCGATCGGGCTCGACGGCGCCGTGCTCGGCGCGCCAGCGGTCCACGAAGGCCGCCGCGTCGACCACGAAGCCGGGAGTGCAGTATCCGCACTGCAGACCGTCATGGGCCATGAACGCGCGCTGCACCGGGTGCAGGCCGTCGCCGGCGAGCCCCTCGACGGTCGTGACCGCCGCACCGTCGAGTGCCGTCGCGGGAAGCAGGCACGTGACGGTGGGGGTGCCGTCGACCAGCATGGTGCAGGCACCGCAGACCACACCCCCGCAGACGGACTTGGTTCCTGTGAGCCCGCACCGCTCGCGGATCGCATCGACGGCGGCCTCGCCGCCGCCCACCTCGATCGTGGTCGTCCGCCCGTTCAGCTCGACGGCGACGGCGACGAGGGCGTCGGCGTCAGGGGGTGCCCGCCCCACCGGGCGGAGACGCGTCGTCGGTCTGCGCTGCGTCCGCCATGTGCGCTCGTGCCCGGGACGACTGCGCGGTCACCGCTGCAGGCCGACCATCTGACGGTGGGGACCGACCGGCCCCCACCACCCCGTACCGTACGCTCCGGGGTACGGGATGGCATCGATGCGCCGGTGGGTGTCGAGCAGCGGGGGGCGACAGTTCAGCTCCCGCCCGTACGACATCATGTAGACGTCGGGCGCGGCGTACTCGGGGTGGCGCCGGCGCATCCCGCACTCCCAGGCGTTGTACGGCCGGCACCTGATCGCAGCGGGCGCCGCAGGACTCCAGCCGATCGTGATCAGGTGGTAGCCGACGACAGCGGTCGCGCCGACGAGTCTGCTGGTCTGGCGCTCGAGGAGGTCGCCTAACCCTACGCACCGCCGGAATCGATGACCTAGGTGGCGGGCCCGCAGAGATGGGCAGCATCCACCGACCCCCACACGCCCGATGGTCCGTACCGTGCGAGCAACCCCACGTCGAAGGGTCCACGGGCCGGCAGCGTGACCGTGTCGTGACCCGACAGGAGCGCCGCCATGAGCACCGTGGTCCGCGAACGGCCCCAAAACCTCCTCACGCCGCCCGCACCTGCGCCGCCGGCCACGGCGGCGTCCCTGGTGCGCGCCGCCGGTGCGCGAGCCGGGCTGCGTGACATGGCACCCGTGACCGTGGCCATCGTCCCGTTCGCGATGGTCCTCGGCGTCACGATCAACGCGTCGGTCGTTCCGGACCTCGTCGGCGCGGTGATGACGCCGGTGCTGTACGCCGGCTCGGCGAACTTCGCGGTGGTGTCGGTCCTGGATGCCGGTGGGACGGCGCTGACCGCGGCGTTCACCGCACTCGTCGTGAACGCGCGGTTCACCATGTACGGCGCCGCGTTGGCCGAGCGCTTCCGCGACCAGCCGCGCTGGTTCCGTTGGCTCGGCCCTTCGTTCATCATCGACCAGACCTTCGCGCTGTCGACCGCCAGGACGGAACGAGACCCCGCCTGGTTCCGTGCCTACTGGTTCGCGGCCGCAGGACTGATCGGCATCGTGTTCACCGCAATGGCGGTCGTCGGGATCCTGCTCGGACCGATCGTGCCGAGCGGCATCGGCCTCGAGTTCACCGTCCCTGTGCTGTTCGTCGCGCTCAGCGTGAGCCACGTGCGTGACCGGCCTGCCCTGGCCGCCGCCGTGGCCGGCGCAGCCGTGACCGCGCTCGCGCTCGACCTGCCACACGGTCTCGGTCTGCTCGCCGGCGCCGTTGCCGGTTCCGCGACCGGCGCCATCGCACGGAGGATGTCATGAACGCAGCACTCGCCCTGCTCGGTGCGGCCGCCGGGTCGTACGTCCTGCGCATCGCGTTCGTCACGCTGATCGACGTCGAGCGACTCCCTGACGCCGTGAAGGAGGCGCTGCGCTACGTCGGACCGGCGGTGACCGCTGCGATCGTCGTGTCTTCGCTCGCCCATGGCGAGGGCCGGGCCGGCCTGGACGTGTCCGCCGCGCAGGTCATCGGTCTGCTGGCGGCCGCGGTCACCGCGTGGCGTTCCGGTTCGCTGCTGTGGTCGCTCGGCGCCGGCATGGTCAGCTTCACCCTCGTCGGGCTGCTGCTCTAGGCGAGGTGCTGGCCGCGATCAGCGGTCGAAGGGCTCGAACAGCTCGACCGGGTTCCCGGCGGGATCGTCGAGCCGCACCTGCCGTCCGCCGCGTCCGTGGCGACCGCGCCGAGCAGCGACGACACCGACCGCGCCCGGTAGCCGCGGCGCGACAGGCTCGTCAGCAACCGGTCGACGGTCTCGACGATCCGCCCCCGATCGGCGGTGCCTTCGTGCAGGACGAGGATCGCGCCCGGCCGGACCCGCACGGCCAGGAGGTGCGCCGCGGCCGCCGGCCGGCGCACGGGGTCGCGGACCAGGGTGACCGAGCCGAGCACGCAGCGGTATCCGTGCCGGCGGGCGACGGCGAGCTGGCGCGGCCGGATCCAGCCGGACGCCGGACGGTAGTGGCGCACGTCCCCGATGCCGGACAGCAGCCGGCCGCATCGCAGCAGGTCCCGCTCGAACGCGGCCAACGCCTGGGCGACGGTCGGCTCCGGCCCCATCAGGTGGTTGCCCAACTCGTGGCCGCCGCCGGCGATGCGGTGCAGGATCGCCGGGTTGCGGGCAGCCCGGTCACCCATGACGAAGAACGTCGCCGTGGCACCGTGGCGGGCGAGGACCTCGAGGAGGGCGGGCGTGACGTGGGGGTCGGGGCCGTCGTCGAACGTGAGCGCGACCAGGTGACGGTCGGTCCGGACCTCGAAGAGCACGCCGGGCGCGGCGGCAGCCACCGCACCGGCGGCCCACCGTGGCTGGCGGACCACGACGTCGGCCGACGCGAGCATCGACAGCGCCGCCAGGCGGCCGCTGCGACGCACGTCACGCGGGTTGTCCCTTGTCATCGAGGCCCGCGGATCGTGGACCCGATCTGCGCATGCCCGGAGACCGTCATGCCGTCACACTAGACCCCCGACCAGCTCCGCGTCGCACTCTCGCGCACGGCGGTGTGGCTGACCTGGGGGCAGGGACGCCCGCGGCGGCGCTGGAGACGGTTGCGGCGCTTGACTCGTTCAGGCCGTCGCTGATGCCGAGGACGTCGGTGTGGGCGGCGCGTGATCGTTCTCGCGGCGTGGCCCCGGCAGGCGCGCACGAGGCGGCGGTGACCGATGTGTGACGCCCGAGCTGATCCGGGAGCTCCTCGGTCAGCCCGCGTCGCGCATCCACCGCACCTACGTCGGCCACGACCGCGAGCCCGTGTACACGACCGGCCGTGCCGAGCTCGCGCTGACCGAGCTCGAGCGCGCGCCTCGGGCGCCACCGGGAGCTCGCCGGCGTGCCCTGCAGCGGCACCGGGCCCCGGGGTGCGCGATGGCGAACGCCCTGTTCAGGCGCGCCGTCCGCGACGTATGGAGCTGGCCTGGCGGACGGATCGCGTCACCGGTCGCGATCGAGGCGATGCTGGAAACGCGGGCCCGGGTGATCCGGACCGCACCGCAGGCCAGGAGGAGGTCCACCCGGGATGCACGACCGAGACATGGTTCAGGTCCGTGGGCTCGTGCAGGCCCTGCGTGCGATGGTGCGGGGTGAGGTGGACGCGTCGCGGCGGCGTCGCGCGGAGTACTCGACCGACGCGTCGAACTACCGCGTCGTGCCGCAGGTGGTGGTGTTCCCCCGCGACGTCGACGACGTGCTGGCGGTCGCCGAGGTCGCGCGGCGACACGGCGCGCCGCTGACGATGCGGGGCGGTGGCACGTCTATCGCGGGCAACGCGGTCGGGCCGGGCATCGTAGTGGACACGTCCCGTCACCTGTACCGCGTGCTCGCGCTGGACCCGGATGCGCGGACCGCCCGGGTGCAACCCGGCGTGGTGTTGTCGGATCTGCAGGCGGCCGCGGCGCCGCACGGGCTGCGGTTCGGGCCCGACCCGTCGACGGGGTCGCGGGCGACGCTGGGCGGGATGATCGGGAACGACTCGTGCGGCGCCCACACGCTGGCGTGGGGCCGCACCGCCGACAACGTGGTCGCGCTGGACGTCGTCGACGGCGCCGGCCGACGGTACGTCGCGGGCCGGGGGCTGGACACGGTCACGGGCCTGGCCGACCTTGTCGAGCAGCACCGTGGCGTGGTGCGCACCGAGCTCGGCCGGTTCTCGCGGCAGGTCTCCGGCTATGGGCTGCAGCACCTGCTCCCTGACCACGGCGCCGATCTCGCCAAGGCGCTGGTGGGCACGGAGGGCACCGTGGTCACGGTGCTGGAGGCAACGGTCCGCCTCGTCGCGCCGCCTGCGGCCCGGACTCTGATCGTACTGGGCTACGCCTCCATGGCCGAGGCCGCCGACGACGTACCCGCGTTGGTGTCGCACGACCCGTCGGCCGTCGAGGGGATCGACGCGCGGCTGGTCGACGTCGTCCGCGACCACCGGGGCGATGGAGCGGTGCCGGACCTGCCCGCCGGTGCGGGCTGGCTGCTGGTCGAGGTGGGCGGTGCGACCGTCGCCCAGGCGCGACACCGCGCCGAACGGCTCGCCGCACACGCGGCCACGTCGGCCTCGCGCCTGATCACGTCCGCCAGCGAGGCGGCGACGTTGTGGCGGATCCGTGCGGACGGCGCCGGGCTGGGAGGACGCACGCCGGCCGGCGCGCAGGCGTGGCCGGGCTGGGAAGACGCCGCGGTGCCGATCGACCGGTTGGGAGCGTACCTGCGGGCCTTCGACGAGCTGATGGCCTCCTACGGGCTCGACGGGCTCCCGTACGGTCACTTCGGCGACGGCTGCATCCACGTGCGGATCGACTTCCCGCTCGACACGCCCGCCACCGTGGGCATGTTCCGGTCGTTCCTTCTCGACGCGGCGCAGCTGGTCGCCGCGCACGGCGGATCGCTGTCGGGTGAGCATGGCGACGGCCGCGCCCGCGGCGAGCTGTTGCCGCTGCAGTACTCGCCCGCGGCGATCGACGCGTTCGCCGCGTTCAAGGGGCTGTTCGACCCCGACGACATCCTCAACCCGGGCGTGGTGGTCCGGCCGCGTCCGGTGACGTCGGACCTGCGCCGCCCCCGCGCGCTGCCGATCGCTGCCACAAACGGGTTCGCATTCGGCGACGACGGCGGCGATGTGACGGCGGCCGTGCACCGCTGCGTCGGTGTCGGCAAGTGCCGGGCGGACCTGAGCGGCGCAGGCGGGTTCATGTGCCCGTCGTACCTGGCGACACGGGACGAGCGGGAGTCGACCCGTGGACGGGCGCGGGTGTTGCAGGAGATGACCCGCGGCGAGTTGGTCACCGACGGCTGGCGCTCAGCGGAGGTGCACGAGGTGCTGGACCTGTGCCTGTCGTGCAGGGCGTGCGCCAGCGACTGCCCGGCCGGCGTCGACATGGCCACCTACAAGGCCGAGGTCCTGCACCGCACGTACCGGCGGCGGCTGCGACCCGCGAGCCACTACACGCTCGGCTGGCTGCCGCGGTGGACGCGCATCGCCGAGCTGGCACCGCGGGTCGTCAACCGCATCCTGGCGATGGGGCCGGTCGCGCGGACCGTGCTGACCGCCGGCGGGATGGACCGCCGCCGCACCATCCCCCCCTTCGCGACCCCACCGCTGCGCGACGACCTCATCGCGGACCGGCGCCGCGCGGCGGGTGTCGACGCGGGACCCTTGGGGTCGGTGGTGCTGTGGGTCGACTCGTTCACCCGCGCGTTCGCTCCCGACGTCGCCCGGTCCGCCGCCGCCGTCCTGGCCGACGCCGGCTACGACGTCGCCCTGCCCGGCGGGCGTGCCTGCTGCGGGTTGACGTGGATCTCGACCGGCCAGCTCGACGGCGCGCGCCGCCGACTGCGCCACCTTGCTGACGTCCTCGCGCCGCACGCCGCCGCCGGCACACCGATCGTTGGCCTCGAGCCGTCGTGCACCGCCGTGTTGCGGTCCGACCTGACCGAGCTGCTCCCCCACGACCCCCGCGCCGCCGCCGTCGCTGACGCCGTCCACACCCTCGCCGAGCTGCTCACCGCCGAGCCGCCGGTCGGTCCCGCCGCCTGGGACCCGCCCGACCTGTCCGGCACGACCGTGATCGCGCAGCCCCACTGCCACCAGCACGCCGTCATGGGCTACCAGGCCGACCAGTCCCTGCTGGACCGCGCCGGCGCACGCGTCACCACGCTGGCCGGCTGCTGCGGGCTGGCCGGCAACTTCGGCATGGAGCAGGGCCACTACGACGTGTCGGTCGCCGTCGCCGAGACCGGGCTGTTGCCCGCGCTGCGCGCCGCCGACGCCGACACGGTGTTCGTGGCCGACGGCTTCTCCTGCCGCACCCAGGCCGCCGACCTCGCCGACGCCACGGGCATCCACCTCGCCGAGCTCCTTGCCGACAGTCGGCTGGCCACCACTGTCGGCGGCGCACCCACGCCGGGCCGGTCCTAGCCGATCGACATCGGCCCGCCTGCAGTTCGGACTTCCGCGACAGACATCAGTGTGCCGTAGAGTCCTGCCGTCACAGCGATGCGGGAGGCGCACCATGGTTGCTGTCCGTGCCAGATTCCCGCATGCAGTGCTCCTGCGTGCGGTCGTACTCGCCGTCCTCACCGGCCAGGGGAGCGCGATCGCGGCGCCGAGCGCTCCGGGGGGACCGCGCTACACCGCAGGCGTGCCGGGGGCCGGCGACGCCTACTTCCCGTACGCCGGCAACGGCGGATACGACGTCCGTCGCTACGACCTCGACCTGGACTACACGCCACCCTCCCCATCACCCGCGCCACTGACCGGCCACCTCGACGGCGTCGCCACCATCGACCTCGTCGCCACGCAGGACCTCGACCGGTTCAACCTCGACCTGCGGGGATTGGACGTCTCCTCCGTGACGGTCAACGGCAAACCCGCGGCCGAGGTCGCGCCGCCGGCGGAGGGCGAGGAGGTCGAGGGCGCGGCGTACTGGCAGGTCCAGGACGACGCCGCACGCGTGTGGGAACTCACGATCCAACCTCGCCCGAAGCTCAAGGCTGGCAGACGCGCGGAGGTCGTCATCGGCTACGGGGGCGAGACGACGCGTCCGCGCGACATCGAGGGCTTCCTATACGGCTGGGTGACGACGCGTGACGGCGCGATGGTCGTCGGTGAGCCCGAGGGGACCATGACCTGGTACCCGGTCAGCGACCACCCGACGGACAAGGCGACGTACACGTTCGAGATCACCGTGCCCGAAGGCAAGGCGGCCGTGGCCAACGGCCTGCCAGCCCGCGAGCCGATCACCGCGAACGGCCGGACCACGTGGTTCTGGGACGCGCCCGATCCGCACGTCAGCTACCTCACGACCGCGTCGGTCGGCGACTACGAGCTGCGCGCCTCCGAGACGGCCGATGGCCTGCCGGTCATCGACGCGATCGACGACGGCCTGACCACCGCCCAACGCGCAACCACCGAGACGAGCCTCGCCCAGCAACCCGCGATGATCGAGTTCTTCGCATCGCAGTTCGGTGCCTACCCGTTCAACTCCTACGGCTCGATCGTCGACGACGACAGCGTCGGCTACGCGCTCGAGACCCAGACCCGTCCCGTCTACTCCCGCCAGGCGAGCGAGAGCACGGTCGCGCACGAGCTCGCACACCAGTGGTTCGGCAACACGGTCAGCCCGCAGCGCTGGCAGGACATCTGGCTCAACGAGGGCTGGGCGACCTACTGCTCGTGGCTGTGGGCCGAGCACGACGGGGGACCTACGGCGCAGAGCCAGTTCGAAGAGGTCATGGCCATCCCGGCGGATGACAGCTTCTGGGACGTCGCGATCGCCGATCCGGCCCCGACCGGGCTGTTCGTGGACCCGGTCTATGACCGTGGCGCGGCGACGCTGCACGCACTGCGGGTCAAGATCGGCTACGACGCGTTCTTCGCCGGCGCCAGGCTGTGGCTGGAGCGCTACGAGGACGGTGACGCCACGACCGAGGACTTCGAAGCGGTCTACGAAGAGGTGTCCGGGCTCGACCTGGCGGCCTTCTTCGATGTGTGGCTGCGCCAATCGGAGAAGCCGACGTCCGGGTAGCACGACGTGCGCGTCGTTGGCGTCGTTGGCCTCGTCGCCTCCGGCCGACGTCACCCTGCGGGGCACCCCTGCGCTGAGACACCACGCCGGATGCTGGTGGGCGACGGCCGATGCGCACTATGGTGACGCTACATCATCTCGGCGTCCCGCGGGCCGGGACGAAAGGGATCAGACGTGACTCAGACCCCGTCATCATCGCTCGACATCGGCGCGGCCTTCAGCGCCGGATGGCGCGGCTTCACCGCCAACATCGGCCCACTGGTCATCGTCGCGCTCATCCTGTGGGTGGTGACGGGCGCGGTCAACTGGCTGTCCACCGACACGACCGGCGTGATCCGGTTCCTCGCCTCGGTCGTGTCGTTCTTCCTGGGTCAGCTGGTCGCCATCGTGTGGATCTCCCTGGCGCTGGCGATCATCGACGGCCGGCCGATCAGCGGTGAGTCCTTGCTGCCGGACGGTTCGACGTTGATCTCCTACATCATCGCCTCGCTGATCTTCTCGGTGATGTTCGGGATCGGCCTTCTGCTGCTGATCATCCCAGGGCTGATCGTCGCGGTGGTCTTCGGGCTGTACGGATGGGCCCTGGTCGACAAGGGTCTTGGCCCGATCGAGTCACTGCGCGAGAGCAGTCGCCTGACCGCCGGCCACCGCGGCCAGCTGTTCCTGTTCGTCCTCGCGGCGATCGGACTCAACATCCTCGGCCTGTTCGCGCTGATCATCGGTGTGCTGATCACGTCGGCGATCACGCTGATCGCTGCGGGTCATGTCTACCGTCAGCTCGACGGGTCGCTGCAGCCCGCGGTCTGACACGCGTCGGGGTGCGACGGTCGACGACCGCCGCACCCCGTGGTGATCGACGCCATCCGTGACGGCTCGACGGCGCCACGCTGTCGAAGGCGCGGTCCGTGTCGCCACCGACCGGTCCGTGCCCGCCGACGTTGTGACCGAGGTCGTCCGACGACGGCAGGAACGAGGGCGGCGGGCTGTACACGAACGACACCCGCCCGTCAAGGCCACTGCGCTCCGCCAGGCTGCGCGCACGCTCGACCGATAGCCGTCACCATCCACCCCGACGACGTGGCTGTGCGGATAGTGCTCAGCCAGGCGGAGCACGCCCGCACCGGCGCCACACGCGGTGTCGACGATCCGCCCGCCCGCCCGCGAGCCGCTCGGACAGCCCCGGCACCCGGTCCAGCCCACCGGGGACCAGCCGGGTGTAGAACGGCGTCCCCGTGCCCGCGACGTTTGCGATCCATGCGTCGCTGGTGTCACTCCACCACATCCGCTCACCCGTGGGCAGCACCCGCTCGAACCGGTCGAACATCTCCGGCTGCTCCATCACCGTGAAGACCCACCCACATACGCAGGCGACGTGGTGTCGCGCAACAACGTGGCCATGTGCGGCGCCAGCCGGTACCGCCCATCGTCGCTGCGCGTGCAGACCCCGGCGGCCAGCGCCGCGCGGCACCACACCGACGCATAGAACCCATCCACCTCAGGCCACTTCACCGCGCTGCGACGCGGCGTGCCGCGCAAGTCGCCGTCGCTACTGTCGCAGCGCCTGCGGACGCTGGTACGCGCCGGTGTGATCGAGCGGCGCGAGGACGGCAACCGCGTCACATATGAGCTGACCGCAGCCGGCGAGAAGCTGCGACCGGTGATCGAGGCGCTCGGCAGCTGGGGTATCCGGTGGATCGGCGAGCTCGGAGAAGAGGACCTCGATCCACACCTGCCGCAACCTCGACCTCGACGCGATGCCCGACGGCCGGACCGTGCTGCACTTCGCGTTCACCGACGTCGATCCCCCTGGCGACCGGTGGTGGCTGGTGGTCACCGGTGACGAGGTCGACGTCTGCGACGACGATCCCGGCCACCCTGTCCACGTGACGGTCGAGAGCGGACTGCGGACCCTGACCCGCGTGTGGCGCAGCGACATCGCGTGGACGGAAGCGGTACGGGCCGGCACGATCGACCTGGCCGGCACCACCCACATCCGCCGCATGGTCGGCGACTGGCTGCGGCTGTCGCCGTTCGCGGCGGTGCCCCGCCCGGCCTGACCGCGATTCGCGTGTCCTCGTGCCGCGCTGCGCTCTCAGCGGACGCGTGTCGCAAGCGAACGTGTCGCCCAGAGCCCCGCGGCTGCAGACGTCGGGCGACGCCGTCGTGCGGATCCCTGCTACTTCGAGAGCTGGCCCCGGATCGCACCAGCAGGGAACACGTCGCTGTGGACGTTGACGTAGTAGCTCGTCGGGTCCTGCCGGATCGCTTTGATCAGTGCGCTGTCGACATCCTCCACGCAGTCACTGGCTGT
>DATHVN010000150.1 GCA_035461305.1 Euzebyales bacterium
CCCGACCCGACCGCCCGGCGACACCGCAACACCACGCCCGGGTTCCGCGGCTGCAGTCGACTCACCGCCACCACCAAGTCACGCTCCCAAATCAACAGCCGACAGACGAAATCAGCCCGATGAGCACCAGCCACCTAGGACGCCTGCGAGCGGCGTGACCAGGTAATTGAAGCGCGAGCTGCGTGAGCACGTCGGGTCCGGAAGGAGCGCAGCGAGCCGGCGGGCTGCGTGACTAAGCTGCCGGTGGGAGACGTCCGGCGCGGTCCCCACACCCGATGAGCGCCGGGAGGCATGCGATGCGCCTGATCAGCTACAACGTCAACTCCATCAGCACGCGACTGACGCGGATCCTGGCGCTGCTCGACGAGCACAAGCCCGACGTGGTGTGCCTGCAGGAGACCAAGTGCGCACCCGATGCGTTCCCCGACGAGGCGTTCGAGCAGGCGGGCTTCCTCGCCGCCGACCACTCGGGTGGCCGGTGGGCGGGCGTCGCCGTCGTTGCGCGCGCCGACCTCGGAGTCAACGACGTCACAGCCGGGCTGCCCGGTGAGCCGGCGCCGCACGAGGCGCGGTGGATCGAGGCGACCGTAGGCGGGGTCCGGGTGGTCTCCACCTACGTCCCCAACGGCCAGGCGCTGGACAGCCCCGCCTTCGCCGAGAAGCTCACGTTCCTCGAGGCGATGCGCGAGCGGGCCGCCCAGCTCGCCGGTGGCCCAGCCGTCATCGCGGGCGACCTGAACGTGTGCCCCGCGGATCTCGACGTGTGGGACACGACCGCCGTGCACGGTGCGACGCACATCACCGAGGACGAACGTGCCCGTCTGCGCGCGGTGCTCGGGACCGGGTTCGTCGATGCGTTCCGCACGCTGCACCCCGACGAGCCCGGGTTCACCTGGTGGGACTACCGGGCCGGCCACTTCCACAAGGGGTTCGGGCTGCGCATCGACCTGGCGCTGCTCAGTGAGCCACTGGCCGCGCACCTGGTCGCCAGCAGCGTCGAACGGCCGTACCGCAAGCCGACCAAGGTGCCCGGCACGAAGCCGTCGGACCACGCGCCGCTCGTTGTCGACCTGGCCGACGGTGCGGTGCTGACCGACTGACCGCGCCCGCTCAGCCGGCGCCGAGCTTGGCTGCCAGCCCGGTGCATGATCGTAGCCCCTGCCGATCCGTGGTGGACGACTGCGCCGCCGAGGAACCCGCCCGGACCGACACGGTCCGCATGGCCGTCGACGGCGTCCCGTGTGTCGGTCAGGCCGTCGGCGCGGCACGTGCACCTGGCCACGATGGCCGCCGGCGCGGTCCGTTGCACCTGTTGCGGACGCCCCGGGCTCCGGTGCAGGGCGCGCCGTACACTCGTCGGGCAGTGGTTCGCAATCTGCTCTACCGGCTCTACGAACGACGCCTCGCGGCGTCGTTGCCGTCTGATGCCATGCCACGCCACGTCGGCGTGATCCTCGACGGCAACCGCCGGTACGCGCGCGAACGCGGCCTGTCGACGATCGCCGACGGGCACCGCATGGGGGCGGACAAGATTCAGCACATGCTGGACTGGTGCCACGAGTTCGGCGTCGACTACGTGACGCTGTGGCTGCTGTCGACCGAGAACTTCAGCCGGGACGCCGATGAGCTGGCGGAGCTCGCGACGATCATCGCCGACACCGTGACGACGCTGGCCGAGGATGAGCGCAACCGCGCCCGCGGGTTCCGCATCACCCCGGTCGGGGCGCTCGACGCACTGCCCGATCGGCTCCGTCTCGCGCTCAAGCGCGCGGCCGACCGGACGAGCGACGGCACGGCGCTGTACGTCCAGGTCGCCGTCGGCTACGGCGGGCGGCAGGAGATCATCGACGCGGTGCGGGGGTTGCTGCAGGAGCGGCTGGACGCCGGCCAGGACCTCCAGCAGGTGATCGACGGCCTGCGCCCCGAGCTGCTCGCCCCGCACCTGTACACGACCGGCACGCCGGACCCGGACCTGATCATCCGCACCTCGGGCGAGATCCGGCTGTCGGGCTTCCTGCTGTGGCAATCCGCGCACTCGGAGTTCCACTTCACCGACGCCTACTGGCCCGCATTCCGCAAGATCGACTTCCTGCGGGCACTGCGCGACTTCGCCGGCCGCCAGCGCCGCTACGGCCGCTGAGCCCCCTCGCCCGATCGGCGCGGCCGGGCACGAGCTTCGTCGGCCCCGGTTTCGCGAACAGCTGGTGGAACGGGCTGCGCCGACAGAAACTGGCGCGGATCACACATCGCTCGGATATGCTGCGAGGCGTCAATGACGGAAGCGGACACCTCCATACAGCTGGTGCGCCACGCGAAGGCGCAAAGTCGTGATCGGTGGTGGGGCAAGTCGGACCGTGAGCGACCGCTCACGAAGGTCGGCACCGCGCAGTCCAAGAGCCTCGCCGTTGAGCTGGCGACACGACCCGTCGTACGCATCCTGACCAGCCCGTCCCTTCGCTGCGTCCAGACCGTCGAGCCGCTCGCCGACCGGCTCGGTCTCGACATCGAACCGGCCGAGGTGCTGGGTGAGGCACCGTCGGTGCCGCTGCTCGACGCCGGCGACACCTGGGTCGCATCGGCGTGGCTGGGTGGTCGCGCGCTGGCGCTGGTCGACGAGGTCGTGGCCGACAGCCCGGGAGGCGACATCGTCCTCTGCTCCCACGGTGACATCGTGCCGTCGCTGATGGCCGCGCTGGCCGGTCGCGACGGGCTGGACATCCGCGACGTGCATCTCAAGAAAGGAGCGCGCTTCGTGCTGACGTTCAAGGGTTCGACGTGTGTCGCGATCACGGCCGTGCCGCCACCGTAGGCCGCACGGGGGGAGGGATGGTGGTCCATCTGCCGTCGAGCGCGTCTTGGCCGTGGCACTCGGAGAACGAAAGCGGTAGGCCGTCCGGAGAGAGGAAGCGTCATGGGCTCGACGTTCGTGCTCGACACCTGCGTGCTGTTGGCGGATCCACGCGCGCTGTACCGCTTCGATGAGCACGACGTGGTGCTCCCGCTGGTGGTGGTGGAGGAGCTCGACCGTCAGAAGACGCGCATGGACGAGGTGGGGCGCAACGCCAGGACGGCCCTACGGCTGATCGAGGAGCTGCGGATCCGCAGCTCGAACGGCCTGCGTGACGCGGTGGACCTGCCGCAGGCCGGCACGATCCGCGTCGAGGGCAACCACGTCGACAGCGCCCTACCGCCCTATCTCGACCCAGCCAAGCCCGACAACCGGATCCTGTCGGTCGCGGTCGGGCTCGGTGGCACGCTGGTGACCAAGGACAGCGCGCTGCGGATCAAGGGCAGCCAGCTCGGCCTGGCCGTCGAGGATTACCGGGCCGACACCGTGGAGGTCGACGAGCGCTACACCGGCATCGCCGAGCTCGACGTCGACTCGACGGCCTTGGACATGCTGCACCGTGATGGCAAGCTCGAGCTCGGTCCCGACGTGGCGGCCGAGGCGCGGGCGTGGATCAACCAGTGCCTCGTGCTGCGGGCGGGGGCATCGTCGAGCGGGCTGGCGCGCGTGGTGTCGTGTGGGCCGGGCGGACCGGTGGTGGTGGAGCGGGTCGGGGGGCGGCCGCGCGTGTTCGGCGTCAGCCCGCGCGACGTCCGGCAGACCTTCGCACTCGACCTGCTGATGGACCCCGACGTGCCGTGCGTGTCGCTGATGGGCATGGCCGGTACCGGTAAGACGTTCCTCGCGCTCGCCACCGGCCTGGAGCAGGTCGTCGAGGCCAACGCCTACCGTCGGCTGTCGGTCTACCGGCCGCTGGTCGCGGTGGGCCGCCAGGAGGTCGGCTACCTGCCGGGCGACCTCGACGAGAAGCTGCAGCCGTGGATGGCGGCGGTCCACGACAACCTGTATTCGCTGTTCCGCGGCGACGACACGTCCGGGAACCAGGTCTCCACCGGTCACCGGGAGCTGCAGTCGGCGGTGGACGCCCTGCTCGACCGCGGTCAGCTCGAGATGGCGGCGATCACCTACCTGCGCGGCCGGTCCATCACCGACGAGTACGTGATCGTCGACGAGGCGCAGAACCTCGAGCTGCCGACGCTGAAGGTGATCCTGACGCG
>DATHVN010000151.1 GCA_035461305.1 Euzebyales bacterium
CAGGCCATGGAGCATCATCGCGCGCGCGATGATGAATGCGCCGATGTAGAGGAAGATCGTGGGTGACGAGAACGCACCGTAGACGATGTCGCCGGTCGCATCCTCTTCGGTCGGCGCGACCACCGACAGCAGGACGCACAGTGCGAGGGCGATCACAGCGGTGACCGGGATGGGCACGGCCTCCGTCAGCCACCACACGATCGTGAACGCCAGGATGGCCGCGAGCGCCTGCTGGTTGGGCCGCAGGTCCAGAGGCGCGGCGTACACCAGGACGAAGGCCAGCGGACCAAGGATCAGCCCCGATGTCTGGCGGAGGCGCTCGAAGCGCTCCTCGGCGGGGCTGAGCACCTCCCGTTGCTCCGGCAGCGTCTTGTACGTACCGCTCATCAGACCGTCGCTCATGTTGGATGCTCCGTGGCGGAGGAATGCGAGTGGGTGAGTCGCGGGACTATGGCGGGCGGCCGATACCCACCAGGCCCGTTTTCAATCCATTGGCCCACGGGTCACGGTGCCCGCACCGTTCGTGCGTAGGCGCGCCGCGGTTGCGTTGCTGGCACGCCGTGTCGGGCCGTCGGCATGTCTGGTGAGGGCACACGGTCCAGGACGACGAGGGCCGTGCTGGAGCTCGAGCGGATCGCCGCGCTGGGATGGCCAGGGCTGGAGGCCGAGGTCGTCGACGGATGGCTGCTCCGCGCAGGTGGCGGATGGACGGGTCGGGCGAACGCAGCGTTGCCGCTGCTCGACGCCAGCGACGATCTCGACGCGGACCGGACCGGGGGACGGACGGCGTCGGATCAGCGACGCATGAGCAGATACAGTACGTACCAGAACAGCAGCGCCAGGCTGGCGAACAGCTGCATCGATGCGGCGACGTGGCGATCCGACGGATAGACGCGCAGGACCTTGGCGGTGTCGTACAGGATCGCGCCACCGGCGTAGGCGATCATCGCGACGCTGAACCACGTCCCCAGCTCCAGGCCGAACAGCACGGCCGCCACGATGGCGACGAGCGCGACGATGCCGCCCCACTTGAGCAGGGCGCCGAGCACCGAGAAGTCACGGCCCGACGAGAGCGCGACCAGCGTGAGCCCGGCGAAGCCGATGACCGACAGCATGGCAGCTTGTGAAATGGCCCCCGGTGCCTGCAGCGACGCGATGAACAGCATCGGCGCGAAGATGAGCGCCTCGGCGACGATCAGCGCCGCGTACCCGCCGTACTGGGCTGCCGGCGTGGTCGCGCGGAGCGCCACCGATGTGGACAGCCACGAGATCAGCACGAACCCGCCGAGGATCAGCAGCCAGCTCGTGCCCAGCACGAAGGCGGTGATCGCCTCGGCGAGGCCGGTCGTGAACAGGGCGTACTCGAGCAGCACGAAGGCCAGCACGGCCCCGCCCAGGTGGGCGTAGACGCGGCGCAGGAACGCTAGGCGCACGTCGGCGGACTGCGCTCCCACGGGCATCGTGTACGGCAGTGCGGACTCAGCCATCCCCGTCCGTCCTCCAACTCGGATGTGATCGTCGGGCGGCGGCGATCGTAGCGCACGGTGCGCACCCCACGGCGCGACGGACCAGTCGGCGAGCGCCGCGCCGCTGACCGGTCGGGTCACAGCGGCCAGTCGTCGCGTGGCGTGACGTCCGGGTAGGCCGCGCAGGCCGCGAGCAGGGCGGCCTCGGCGGCCTCGCGCATCGTCTGGCCGGCCGGGCCCGCCAGGGTCAGCACCGTGTGGTACGCGTCGGCCATCGACTGCGCGCCCTGCTGGCCTTCGCCGTTGAGGCACCGCAGGTGCCCGTGGGCGAGCTGTGAGTTCGCCAGCTCCCACTGCGCCATCGGGTCGTCGTCGGCCGTCTCGCGACGGACGGCCACGGCCTGCGCGCTGTTGCGGATCCCAGCCAGGACCGTTGCCCGCATGCCGCGACCGTGCTCGGCGAGCGCCACCGTGGTCTCGCATGCCTCGGCGGCACGGTTGTGCAGCGCGGCTCCGAGCGTGCGCATCGCGTCGCGGCCGACGCTGGTGGTGTCGAGGCGGGCGACCTCCTCTGCGAGCTGGTCGTGCTCGCCGACCAGGCCCGCCGCCATCGCGATGGTGCTCAGGTCGTGGATCGTGACGCCGAGCTCCCCGACCAGCTCGTCGAACTCCTCGGCCCGCTCGACGACGCGCAGGACGCGGCGCGTGAGCGACAGCGCCTCGCGGCCGGGCCCGAGCGCGTCACGCGGGCGGTCGAGCAGCTCACTGAGCACGACGGCGCGGCGCCACAGCGCCCGGGCGAGCTGGCGCAGGGTGGCGTGCCACCGCTCGGCTGGCTGGCCCGCGAGGATGCGGCGGTACGCGGACACGGCCGCACCGGCGGCTGCGGCCGCCGCCGGGCCGTCGCCGTCGGACGTCGCGAGGTGCACACTGTCGTCGTACAGCTCGTCGGCCTCGGTGCGCGACGAGCTCAGCAGCGCGGGCGGGGCCATCCTGCGCGGCTCGCGCAGCGTCAGGTCCCACCGCGAGGTGCGGTCGAGCAGCGTCCGGGTGTCGTCGTCGAGGTCGGGGCTGCCGGTCGTCAGCGCCAGCACCTCGAGGTGGTGTGCCAGGTCGTCGTCGTGCTCGGGGCGGTCGCGCACCAGCGCCTCGAGCACGTCGGTCGCGCGGACCAGGTCCTCCATGGCGTCGAACCGCCGGCCGTTGACCAGGCGCGTCATCAGCGACACGTCCAGCGCCAGAACCAGCGCCGGGCGCGCATCGATGTCGTGGACATCGCCGAGCATGCGGCTGAGGATGTCGACCGCCTCCTGCCCGGTGGCGACGGCGTCGGCGAAGCGGCCGGCGGCATGTAGCTGATGGGTCAGCAGGACCAGCGACAGGGCGAGCAGCGGGCGCTGGGTCGCGGGCATCCGCTGGGCCAGCTGGCGGCGATGGGTGACCGCCAGCCCCGCCAGCGTGAGCGTGTCGTGCCCGGGCTCGCCGCCCACGAGGACGAGGTGACGCTCCTCGACGTCGGCGAGGCGGTTGAGGGCCAGCACCGCCTGGGTCGACGCGGTGTCGGCGCACCACACGTACTGGCCGGACTCGATGCAGGCACCCTCGTACTCGCGCGCGTGGAAGTCGATGATGTCGGCGGTCGCCACCGGCCGGGTGAAGACGTCAGCGGAGTCGGGACCCAGCAGGCGGCGTGCGCGCTCGTGGCGGGTGCGGTCGAACGGGAACACCCAGGGCGCCACGTCGTCGAGCGAAAGCGCCGGGTGCCGGGTGCCCGATCGATCGTCAGCTCGTCGGAGGTTGCGCCGCGCCACGTTCCGGTCCATTCAACAAGGCTAGTAACATCTTGCCATGTGAGATAGCGCTCGGTAGTCCCATTATGCCACGCGACGTTCCGGCGACCAGCAGAACGATCGCGTCGACCTCGACCAGCTGGCCCTCGTAGCCAAGGCGGGCGACGCCGAGCAGCGTGCTCGGCGCCATCGGCGTTCCGCTGACACCCGAGTCGCGGAAGACCGACCATGCGGTCGCGAGCGCGTCCTGCGGCCCGACGACGTACACGGTCGTGCGGACCACGTAGCCGGGCGTGGCCGTCCGGCCGCCAGGGCTGTGACGTTCGACGGACACTGTTGCGCTGGCCCCCCGGACGGACGTCACGATCCACCGCGGTGCGCGCGCCCCACACGCCATGCCGCCACGCGGCGGCGCCTCGCGGACGCACCGTACGATCCGCGGCGATGACCACCAACGGCGATGCAGACCGCTTGCTGACCGCGCACCTCCGGGCGTGGCTCGGCGCGTGGCCCCCGGCCGTCGCGGTCGACGTCGTCGGCGCGCGGGCGCGCCTGGAGCCCGGATGGGACGGCAGCACAACGGCGCTGGTCGGTGTCGGCACGCCCCGTCGCACGCTGTTGTCCGTGCCACCCGACCGCGTCGAGGCGGTCACGCGGGCGCTCGGCCGCCTCGACGACCCCGACGTGCGGCGAGCGATCGTTCGTGCCGTCGGCGCGTCCGGGCGGATCCTCGGCCGTGGCGTGTTCCGCTGGTCGCGCTGCGTCGCCGGCGTCAGGCAGCTGCCCGATGCGGGCGACTGGGTGGAGGGGTCCCACCCGCGGGTGCCCGACTGGCTGCGGCCGTTCAACTACGGTCCCGTGCTGATCGCGTGGGACGACGCCGGTGCCTACGGCGCCGGCGTCGGCATCAAGCGCCACGACCCGGTGGGCCACGAGATCGCCGTCGTCACGACCCCCGCGCTGCAGGGTCGCGGGCTGGCGCGTCGGCTCGTGGCGCAGGCGGCACGCAGGATCATCGACGAGGGCGGCCTGCCGACCTACCTGCACGACCCGGCCAACGGCGCGTCGGCCCGCGTGGCCGACGCCGTCGGCTTCCCGGATCGCGGGTGGTCGGTGTACGGCCTGTTCGGTGGCGACTGATCGGCCGCCCACGGGTCAGCGCAGGCGGCCACGATCCTGCGCGAACCCGACTCACAGCGGCCTGCCGTGCACCACCGCGCGCGGAGCGTAGCCCCGTGCTGCCAGGAAGTCGGCGGCCGGACCGGCCGTGAACGCCTGTGCCGTGACCAGTGTGGCTCCGCGGTTGCGGGCCCAGTCCTCCACGGCAGTGACCAGGCGCGTGCCCACGCCGCGCCGCCACTGGTCGCGGCGTACCACGAGCGCCTCGATCCGAACGCTGCGGGTGTCGAGGCCGCGCTGCATCTGCCTTTCGGGCGCCGGGTGCGGCGCGACGACGGCCGCGACGACGAACCCGACGGCCGCGCCGTCGACGTCGGCCACGAGGACCAGCCGCCGCTGGGGGTCGGCCTGCTCCGCCAGGCTCCCGACGAGCCAGGCGCCGAGCCCGTCGCCGGACGGGATCCTGAACACCTCCGGATCGAGTCGTGCGTACATCTCGGCCTGGTCGGTCCAGGCCCGCGCGAGGTCAGGGCCGTCGTCGGATCGGACCCTGCGCAGACGGATCTTCGTGCCGCCTCGCGGCGCGGCCGGCGGGCGCGCGGGTTCGCCTGTCATGCGCGGCGGTGCGTGGCGAGCAGCCGGTCGCGGTCGGCGGCCGGCAGGTACCTGACGGCCTCCCGGATGGTCAGACCCGACAGGCGAGACGTCCGGGGTTCGAGCCAGGCGGTCACGATCGCGGGGTCGCGTCGCGCGACCTCGCGGAGGACCCAGCCGATGGCCTTGCGAATGAAGAACTCGCCGTCGTCGAGCAACGCGTCCGCCTGGCCGGCGAAGTGCTCGAACCGCGTGCGGTCGGTCCGCAGGGCCGGGAGGTGGGCCAGCAGGGCGGTACGGCGCACCCAGACGTCGTCGTCGGCCACCCACCTGTCGGTCCGCTGCCACACGCGGTCGTCGCACAGCGCGATCCGCCCGGCCACGCCGATGGCGAGGGGATCAACGAGCGCCCATGTCTTGGCGTCGCGCGCGAGGCGTTCGACGAGGTCCAGCGTGTCGGCGTTGAGGTCGTCCGCCGCGTCCTCGAGCAGCAGCACGGCGATCCTGCGCAGCTCGTGGACCTGCCGGTCCCACAACTGCTGGACCAGGCGAAGCCGGGCGGTCGTGTCCAGGTCGTCGTGGTCCCGGAGGAAAGCCCGCGTGGTCGAGCGGAGCCGGGGCATCGGGACGCCGAGGTGGCGCAGAGTGCTCTTGAGGTAGCGGCGCTCGCCCTCGGCCCGCTCGGGCACGGCATGCGGACGCAGCCGCGCGACGAGGTCGTCGGGGAGGGCCGCGACGCCCGTCATGCGACGGCGCTCAGCCCGACATCTGGGCCCGGACCTCCTTGCAGACCGGACACACGGGATAGCGGGACGGATCGCGGCTTGGCACCCACCTCTTCCCGCACAGAGCAACCACCGGGGTCCCCGTGACCATCGCCTCGGTGATGACCGCATCGGCGTTGGGCGCCCTGATGATGTGGGCGTACCGCTTGTCGTCGCCGTCAGACACGCGCGGCCGGACCCGATGCGATGGGCTCGTCGTGGTCGTGCTGGTCATGCGGCGCGCTTCCTGTCCGTCGGAACCCGTCCGTCGCGTACGTAGCTCCCGAGAGTATGCCCGCCCGTGCAGGGGCAACAACCCGACGTTCGGTCGGTCCGGCCGATGACCCGGCCCGTCGGACAACAGGTGCCGGATCGTCCAATGCAGCCGGGCACATGCGATCGGGTGTCGTGCGATGCGACCCGCTGTGGTTCAATGCCGTACCAAGAGGATCAGTCACGGCGGCGCTCACCCCGCGGGGCCGACCGGCATCTTCGTGATCCCCGGCGTGATCGCGGCCGCGCTGGCCCAGAGTGGCGAGATGAACCTCGAGAACCCTGACCAGGCCCTGCCGGCGCTCGTCCAGCAGGTGCTACCGGTGGGCATCCGGTCTCGTCGTCTCCGGGCTGCTCGCCGCCCTCATGAGCTCGCTGTCGAGCGTCTTCAACTCGACCTCCACGCTCATCACCTGGGACGTCTACCGCGAGTGGAAGCCGCAGGCCACTCGAGCGCGAACTGGTGTGGGTCGGCCGCCTCGCGACCGTCGGCCTCACGGCGGCCGGGTTCGCCTGGGTCCCGTTCATGGACTCGATCTCGTCGACGCTCTACACGTACCTGCAGAGCGTGCAGAGCTACATCGCGCCGCCGATCGCGGCGGTGTTCCTGTTCGGCCTGGCATGGAAGCGGATCAACGCGAGCGGTGCGATGGCGTGCCTGCTCAGCGGCTCGTGCTCGGTGCGACCCGGCTGGTGCTCGAGCTCGTGAATGGCGCCGACAAGCAGGGCCTCTCGGAAGGCCTCCTGAAGTCGATCGCCGAGTTCAACTTCCTGCACTTCGGGGTCGTGCTCTTCGTGATCTGCGTCGTGATCCTGGTGGGCGTCAGCATGGCGACGAGCGAACCGCCCCACGACAAGATCGCGGGTCTGACCCTCGAGACCGCTGACGAGCCCGTCGCGCGACGGGTCGGCCGCGACGGACGCGACGAGGCGCCGCCGACCGGGGAGGGCCAGGTGGGCACGAAGGAACGGACCGAGACCGAACTGGAGGAAGAGCTGCTCGATCTCGAGGAGTCCGAGCGGGACCGACGGCGCGACCTGTTCCTCTCGATCGGTGTCGTGATCTGCGTCGCACTCGTCTGGATCGTGTTCGCCTGACGTCGGCGTGCCGGGTGCCGGGGCGTCGGTCCCGGCCTGGCATCGTGCGCCTGGATCAGTCGAGCTGGATCACGCTGAGGACATTGCCGGCGGGGTCGGTGAACCAGGCGATGAGTGGCCCGCCGCCGCGGAACACGCCGGTCTCGTCCGTCGCGAGCTCGGTGCCCTCATACCGCTCGAACACCACGCCACGCACCGTCGATCGACTCCTCCGTGGGACCGTGCCGTCCGCTGCGGTGCTCGATGTACCGACGCGTCAACGTGCCGGTACTCATCGCCGGTACGTGGCACCCGCCCGACATCACTCGCAGCACGAGACCTCGTGGCCCCGACCACCGGCCGGCACGCCATGTCCTCCGCGGTGGCGGCCGGGCTTCTCCGGCGCCGCGCCGCTACGCTGCGGCGTCGCGCCGCAGCGCGTCGAGCGTGATGACGACCATGTCGTCGAACGACCGCTCCCGGTCGTCGGTCGTGGCCGCCTCACCGGTGCGGAGCTGGTCGCTCACGGTGCAGATCGCCAGCGCCCGCACCCCAGCGGACGCGGCGAGGCCGTACAGGCCGGCCGCCTCCATCTCGATGGCGAGCACGCCCATGCGCTCCATCGTGTCGATCGACGCTGGATCCGGGTGGTAGAACAGGTCCGCCGAGTGCAGGTTGCCGGTGTGGACGGGCAGCCCTCGGGTCGTGGCGGCGTCGACCGCGGCCCGCGCGAGGCCGAAGTCGCACGTGGCCGCGAAGTCCCAGCCCCCGTAGCGTGTCCGGTTCACGTTGCTGTCCGTGCAAGCCCCGATCGCCACAATGACGTCGCGCAGCGCGATGTCGGTTGACACGGCGCCGCACGAGCCGACGCGCACCAGCCTCCGACACCCATAGTGATCGATCAGCTCGGTGGCGTAGATCAGCGCGGACGGGATCCCCATGCCGGTGCCCATCACCGAGACGGGCATGCCGTCGTACATGCCAGTGAAGCCCAACATGTTGCGCACCGCGGTCACCTGCCGGGCGTCGGTGAGGAACTCCTCGGCGATGTGCTGCGCGCGACGCGGATCGCCCGGGAGCAGCACGTCCTCGGCGAACGCTCCCTCGTCGGCGGCGATGTGGGGCGTGGGCATTGGGTGGCCTCGATGTCGGCGGCGCAGCGGATCGTACTCGGCCGCGATCCCGCGAATGCCAGCGGTCGGCCGGTGGCGCGGCTCGGCGACGGCCTTCGGTGCGCCGGGTCATGCGGTAGGGTGCCCCCGAGCCGCACGTGAGCCGGGGGTCTGACTCATGACGGGACGCAACCGCTCCGCCAACGGACGACGCTGATGCGTGCGCTCGTGTGCTCGTCGTTCGACGGACTCGACGGCGTGGCCGTCGGCGAGCTGCCGGAGCCGGAGCTGCGCGCAGGTGGGGCGCGCATCGCGGTCCGCGCCGCCGCCGTCAACTTCCCCGACCTGCTCATGATCCGCGGGCTGTACCAGGAGCGTCCCGACCTGCCGTTCGCGCCCGGAGCCGAGGTCGCGGGTGACGTGATCGAGGTCGCCGGCGACGTGTCGAGCGTCCAGGTGGGCGACCGTGTCTACGCCCCGGTCGGCCACGGCGGCTACGCCGAGCAGGTCGTGGTCGACGAGGGCGCGGTGATGCCCGTGCCCGAGGACATGCCGTACGACGTCGCGACGACGTTGCCCCTGGCCTATGGGACCGCGTACCACGCGCTGGTCGACCGCGGTGATCTGCGGTCGGGGCAGACGCTGCTGGTCTTGGGAGCTGCCGGCGGCGTCGGTCTCGCGGCCACCGAGATCGGCACCGCCCTGGGCGCGCGGGTCATCGCGGCGGTCAGCTCGGACGAGAAGGCGGAGGCCGTCCGCGACGGCGGCGCCGCCGACGTCGTGCGCTACGACGAGCGCGACCTGCGCGAGGCCCTGCGGGAGCTCGCACCGGACGGCGTTGACGTCGTCCTCGACCCGGTCGGAGGGCCCGCGACGGAGGCAGCGCTGCGGTCGACCGCGTGGAACGGCCGCCTGCTGATCGTCGGCTTCGCGTCGGGCGACATCCCCTCCATCCCGGCCAACCTGCCGCTGCTGAAGGGCTGCGCAGTGGTGGGCGTCTTCTGGGGTCGTTTCGCAGCGACCGAGCCCCTACGGAACCGCCGCAACTTCGAGACACTGGGCAGCTGGTGGCTCGACGGACGGATCGATCCGCTCGTCTCCCGGACCTACGACCTCGACCACGCCACCGACGCGCTGCGCCGGATCGGCGGCCGGGAAGCGATCGGCAAGCTCGTCATCCTGCCCTGATCGCCGGCGCCGCGTCGATCGAGGTTCTCTTTGCACTTCTTGTTCGGCAACGGTGGTGTGCCCGCGAGCTGCCGACAGCGCTCTTCGTGAGGGGCCGGACCAGGTGCAGCATAACACCGTACGTTGTACGTTGATGGCCACCACCGCCCGACCGGAGCCCCCACGTGAACATCTCCGCATCCGCCGTGTCGCTGACCGTCGAGGACGTCGACGCGTCCGCGTCGTTCCTTGGCGACCACTTCGGCTTCACGACCGAGATGGCCGACGACGGTTTCGTCTCCCTGACTCGTGCCGACGCGGGCTTCAACGTGATCTTCCTGCGCACCGGTCTGGCCACGTTCAAGCCGGCAGCACGCGCGACGCACCGCGCCGACGGCATCCTGCTCGTGTTCGTCGTCGACGACGTCGACGCCGAGTACCGCCGCGTCCGGGCGGAGGGCGTCGAGATCACGACCGCGATCGAGACCGAACCCTGGGGTGAACGCTACTTCCAGGTCATCGACCCCAACGGCGTGATCGTGCAGCTCGTGCAGTGGGTCGACGTGCGGGAGCAGTGACCGTCGGTGCCCTACGGTCGCCACGGTGCGCATCGATCTCGCCGTCGCGGACATCGTCGCCGTCGTGCGGGCGCTGGGCGGCGTCGTGGGCGTCGCGCTCGGCAGGTCCCCGCATCACCGGCGCAGCGGACCCGCACAGCGACTGGGACCTCGGTGCCTACCACCGCGGGGGCGCTGGACCTCGCCTACCTCGCCGGCATCCCGACCTACACGCTCGCGGGGGGGGGCCTGCCGGCAGCATGCTGCTCGACGGCGCCATGCGGGGGGGGGACCCGCAGGCGCTGGCGGTGGCGGTCGTCGAGCGGTGGCGGTTCAGCGCCTGGTTCTCGCTCGAACACGCCGGCATGCGCGCACGACGCGGCGACGCGGTCAGGACCCTGGACCAGCTCAGCCGCGTCACGCTCGAAGCGGGCCACGCGATCATGTGCGGACGGCGGACCTGGGTCTTCAACGAGAAGCATCTGCTCGAACGTGCCGGCCTGGGCGACGTCAACGGGCTGATGACGGCCGTGTCGTCCAACCTGGCGGAGCTGGTGCCCGCGTCGAGGCTGTCGCCGCGCTGATCCGTCCCTGACCGCAGGCGCGCTCAGGACGGGCTCGTCCTGAACGCGGCGCGGTGGGCGCTCGGTGTCGTGCCACGGCGGCGCGCGAAATGATGGCGCAACGTGTCCGCGCTGCCGAATCCCACCCGGTGGGCGACGACGTCGACGGCGGCATCGGTCGTCTCGAGCAGCAGCTCGGCGCGCTGCAGGCGCTGGTCGAGCGGCCACCGGTGCGGAGTCGTCCCGGTCGTGGCACGGAAGTCACGCGCGAAGCTGCGTGGTGACATCCGCGCGTGCCCGGCGAGGGCCGTGACGGTCAGCGGCTCGTCGAGGTGCTGCACGATCCAATCCACCAGCTCGGCCATGCCGTCATCCGGGTCGTCGGGCAGCGGGAGCTCCACGTACTGCGCCTGGCCTCCCTCGCGGTGGGCGGGCACGACCATGCGCCGCGCGACAGCGTTGGCGGTCGCGGCGCCGTGGAGGCGCCGGACGAGGTGCAGGCATGCGTCGATCCCCGCGGCCGCGCCAGCGCTGGTCAGCAGCGGACCGTCCACGACGTAGAGCATGTCACGCTCGACCTGCACACGCGGGAACCTCCACGCGAGGCGGTCGACGAACTGCCAGTGGGTCGTGGCACGGCGGCCGTCGAGCAGGCCGGCACCTGCGAGGGCGAACGCCCCCGTGCAGATCGACAGGAGCTCGGCGCCCCGTTCGTGGGCGGCGGCGAGCACCTCGCAGATGCGCGGGTCGAGCGCGTCGTCGAGGTCCGGCCACGCGGGGATGGCGACGATGTCGGCGCCGGCGACCGCTTCCAGGCCGTGGGCGACCTCGACCGTGAAGCCGGAGGTCGTCGGCACCGGTCCAGGTCGAGGGCCGCAGACGACGAAGTCGTAGGTCGGCAGTCCCTCGTCGGATCGGTCGAGCCCGAAGATCTGGCCGAGGATGCCCAGCTCGAAGCCGGCGATCCGCGAGCCGACGACCGCGGCGACCGACATCACCGCCATGATGGCAGGATCTTCCGGTAATGGGGCACAGCTGCCAGTTTCGCACACCGCCCGGCGCGAGCACAGTGCAGTCATGCGTACACACCGGATCGAGACGTTCCCACGACCGGGACGGGCGCGCAGCCACGTCGCGATCCCGCCTCCCACCCGCGGCGCCCAGCGCTGGGCGGGCGCGCCCTCCGCGCTGCCCGACGGCGACGCCGTGCTGCTGGCGTATCGGACGCGTGGCGACGACGACCGCGTCGTGCTGGCCCGGTCCGATGACGGCATCGCGTTCGACACCTTGGCGGCGGTGGCGTCCGCCGACCTCGGCGTTGCGATGGTCGAGCGCGCGGCGCTCGTGCCGGTGCAGGCCGGCTGGCGGCTGTACGTGTCGTGCGCTGAGCCGGGTACGAAGGCGTGGTGGATCGGGCTGCTGGAGGCGCGGCGCCTGGCGGACCTGCCAACCGCCGACCTGCGCCGCATGGACCTCGGCGGGCCGCTCGACGCGGTCAAGGATCCGATCGTGCGGCGGTCACGTGACGGCTGGCACGCATGGGTGTGCGTCCACCCACTGGACATCCCCGGCGCCGAGGACCGGATGTCGACGGCGTACGCCACGTCCGACGACGGCGTCGCCTGGCGGTGGCACGGCACCGTGCTGCAGGGCCGTGACGGCTGCTGGGATGCCCGCGGCGCGCGGGTCACGAGCGTCCTGCCCGACGGCCGCGCCTGCTACGACGGTCGGGCGACGGCGGACGAGAACTGGTTCGAGCGGACCGGTCTCGCGGTGCCGTCCGGTGAGGGACCCTACCTGTGCGCCGCGGACGGCGACCCGATCGCCGACGTCCGCTACCTCGAGGTGCTGCCGCTGCCGCAGGGCGGACACCGCCTGTACTACGAGGCGCGCCGGCCCGACGGCACCCACGAGCTGCGCACCGAGCTGCACGCCTGAGGCGGCGTCAGCAGGCCGGGGCCGAGGTTGCGAGGTTGTCGCGGACGCGGGTGCGTCCGGAGGTCCCGGACGTGTCGTCGGTTGCCATGGCCCGCCGTCGAAACGATCAGTCGTCGGGTGCGTTCCAGCCACCGCCTCCGGGCGTCTCCACTCGGACGCGGTCGCCGCGTCGCAACTGCCACGTCCCCTTGGCGGCCAACGGCTCCTCACCCCCGCCGGCACGGATCACGACGTTGCGACCCACCGCCCCGTCGGCGCCCCCGTGCAGGCCCGACGGCGCGTGCGCGCGCCGTTCGGTCTGCAGCGTCAGCGTGGCCCGGTCGGCCAGGACCTCGATCTCGCGCACCAGACCGTCGCCGCCGCAGTGGTCGCCGGCGCCTCCCGAGTCCGGCCGCAGCTCGTAGCGCCAGATCCGTAGCGGGTAGTCGAGCTCGATCGCCTCGGCGGGCGTGTTCTCCGTGTTGGTCATGCCGGTGTGGATGCCCGACTGCCCGTCGCGGTCCGGTGTTGCGCCCTCGCCGCCACCGAGCGTCTCGTAGTAGCTGAAGGCCTCGGGCTCGCTGGCGCCGAGCAGCAGGTTGTTCATGGTGCCCTGGCTCGCGGCGGGCACGCGGTGGGGCAGCGCCTGGGCGAACGCGGCGAGCAGCACGTCGACGATGCGCTGCGACGTCTCCACGTTGCCGGCCGCGACGGGCGCGGGGTGGCGGGCGTCGACGAGGCTGCGCGCGGGTGCCACGACGGTCAACGGCCGGTAGCAGCCGGCGTTGGGTGGGGCGTCGGGATCGGTCAGCATGCGCAGCACGAAGTAGGCGCTCGACACGGTGACCGCGAGCACGGCGTTGACGTTGACGGCGACCTGTGGGTCGGTACCCGTGAAGTCCGCGGTCACGTTGTGCCCGTCGACCGTGAGCTCGACCGCGATGGTCGCCTCGTCCTCGAGCTCGAGGACATCGCTGGCCCGGTAGGTGCCATCAGGGATGTCGGTGACCGCGGCGCGGACCCGCCGTTCCGAGTAGTCGCAGACCTCGCGCATCGCCGTGTGCAGCCCGTCGACGCCGTAGCGGTACGAGAGCTCGCGCAGGCGCCGGGCGCCGACGTGGTTCGCGGCGAACTGGGACCGCAGGTCCCCGTGGCGCTCACGCGGCGTCCGTGAGTTGGCGGCGATGAGCTCCAGCAGGTCGTCACGCACCTCGTCGTCGACCGCGACGAGGATCGGCGGGATTCGCAGCCCCTCCATCGCGATGTCGGTGGCGTTGGCGGGCATCGAGCCCGGTGCGGCGCCACCGACGTCGGCGTGGTGGGCCCGGTTGGCCACGTAGCCGAGCAGGGTGCCCTCGTCGTCGCCGACCGCGGCGACGAGCGTCAGGTCGGGCAGGTGGGTGCCGCCCGCGTACGGGTCGTTGACCAGGACCTGGGTGCCGGGAGTCAGACGGTCGCCGAAGCGCTCGATCGCCGCCTCGACACTGCGCGGCATCGCGCCGAGGTGGACCGGGATGTGCTCGGCCTGCGCGACCATCTGAGCGTCCGGGGCGAACACGGCGGCGGAGCAGTCGGCGCGCTCCTTGATGTTCGGTGAGTAGGCGGCCCGCCGCAGGGCGACGCCCATCTCGTCGGCGATCCCCGCCAGGGCGTGGCGCACGACTTCGAGCTGAACGGCGGACAGCGTCTGGTCGGCCATCATCGGTCCTGCCCGTCGTGGAACGTGATGATCACATTGTGGTGCTCGTCGATGTGGGCGGTGTCGGCCTCCGCGAGCAGCGTCGTGGTGTCGGACTGCTCGACCAGCGCCGGTCCGGTGAGCTCGCTGCCCACGTCCAGTGCACCGCGTGCCACCACGCGAGCCTTCACCCGCTCGCCGTCGGCGACGATCTCGCGCGTGCGTTCGTCCGCCACGTCCTGGTCCCACTCACTCGGAGGTTCGGCCAGCACCGGTTCACCCTCGGCGACGACGCGGGCGGTGACGAGCTGGACCTGCTCGTCGGGCATGTGGTAGCCGTACGCCTGCTCGTGCTCGCGGTGGAACGCGGCGACGACGTCGCCATCGTCGGCGTCGACCCGCAGCTCGTGCGACTGCCCGGCATAGCGGCACTCGGCGATCCTGGTCAGGGTCCGGTCGCCGACCGCGCCCTGGGCCTGCAGCGCCGCGCCCGCGTCGTCGGACAGCTGCCGCCACACGTCGTCGAGATCCTCGCCTGCGACGGTCATCAGCGTCCGCGACACCTCGGCCCGCGGTGGTGCCAGCAGCAGCCCGAGCGCCGACAGGACGCCGGCGGCGGGCGGGACGATCACGGCACGCATGCCGAGGTCGCGCGCGAGCGCGCTCGCGTGCAGCGGGCCGGCCCCGCCATAGGCGACCAGCGCGAGGCCGCCCGGGTCGACCCCACGCTCCGTCGACACCTTGCGCAGCGCGCGACTCATGGTCGCCCGCACCACGGTCAGGATGCCCCGGGCCCCGTCCGCGTCGTCGGGCAGCGTGTCGACCGCGTCCTCAGCGGCGCCGACGTCGAGCACGAGGCCGCCGCCCAGCTCGCGGTCCGGGTCGAGGTGGCCGAGCACGCAGTGGGCGTCGGTGACCGTGGGCTCGGTGCCGCCGCTGCCGTAGCACGCCGGACCCGGGTCCGCCCCCGCCGACCGGGGGCCGACGCGTAGGGCGCCGCCCTGGTCGATCCACGCGATCGAGCCGCCGCCGGCACCGACCGTGTGGATCGCGACCGACGGCGTCCTGAAGGGCAGGCGGTCGATGCTCGACTCGCTGGAGATCTCAGGCTGCCCGTCGCGGATCAGGCACACGTCCGTCGAGGTGCCACCCATGTCGAACGCGACAGCGTCGGGGTAGCCGGCGGCCGCCGCGACCGCTCCGGCCGCGACGACGCCGGCGGCGGGTCCCGAGAGCAGGGTGTGCACCGGTTCGTCGGCCGCGTGGTCGAGGCTGGTCGTGCCGCCGCCCGACATCATCACGGAAATGGTCATGTCGGGCAGCCGGTCCTCGAGGCCGGACAGGTAGCGATGCATCCGCGGCGCGACGGCGGCGTTGAGCGTGCAGGTCGACGCGCGCTCGTACTCGCGGAACTCCGGCAGCAACGCACTCGACCGGGTGACCGGCACCCCGAGGCGGTCCACGAGCGCGGCGCACAGCCGTCGCTCGTGGGTGTCGTCGGCGTAGCTGAACAGCAGCGTGACGGCGACCGACTCGGGCTCGAGGGCGGCGACGGCGTCGACGACCCGGTCGATCTCCTCGTTGCTCAGCCCGACGATCGTCCCGCCGTCGGCGCCGGTGCGCTCGTCGACGGTCACCACCATGTCAGGGGCGACCAGCGGCTCCGGCCGGGTGACCGTGAGGTCGTACAGCGACGGCCGGGCCTGGCGGCCGATGATCAGGATGTCGGCGAAGCCGGCCGTCGTGACCAGCACCGTCCGTGCGACGTCGCGCTCGAGGATGGCGTTGGTCGCGGTCGTGGTCCCGTGGCACATGAGGCGCGCGGCGTCACCGGACCCGTCCGCGTCGAGCCCGTTGGCGACCCCCACACCCTGGTCGTCGGGCGTCGTCGGGGTCTTGACGGCGCGCGGCCGCAGCGTGGTGCCGCCGCGTGCCACGATGACCACGTCGGTGAACGTGCCACCGACGTCGACGCCCGCGGCATGGTCATCGCCCACGGGGCACGCTCCACGACGTCTGGTTCACACGCATCACTCCGCACCGTCCAGCCGGACCGCCGGCCTATCGCCTCCTGGAGGCCCGATGTCCCCAGATCCTTCCACCGTCCTGCTGCATGCCATGCCGCCGCCGTCTCCCGGTGACCCGGCCGGCTCGAAGCTGATCATGTCCAGCTACCTGGTGTCGTCGGGTACCGCCGAGGCGTCCGACTACCTCCGCGGCGATCACCCCAACTGGCGGGTGGTCGAGCGCGGCCTGGGTGCGCTGGAGGAGGCCGACGCCGTGCTGTTCGCCTCGGGACAGGCGGCATCGCACGCGCTGCTCGCGGATCTTGCACGCACCCACCGTCGGATCGTCGTCCCCGGCGACGGCTACTACAACACCCGGGCCCTGGCGCACCTGGTCGGCGTGGCCACCGGTGTCGAGGTGCGTGCGGTCGATCTGCTCGACGCGGCCGCGGTCGACGGAGCGGTCGCCGTGGATGACGCCGCGCTGTGGGTCGAGACGCCGACCAATCCGCTCCTGCGCGTCGCCGACCTCGCGCGCCTCGGCGACATCTGCCGACGCCGCGGCGCCCGGATGGTCGCCGACAACACCGTCGCGACCGCGGTCCTGCAGCAACCCGGGCGCTTCGGCGCCACCGCCACCGTCTACTCGCTGACGAAGGCGGCCGCCGGCCACTCCGACCTGGTGCTCGGGGCGGTCGTGACGCGCGATGGTGCGCTGGCGGACAGGCTGCGGGAGTGGCGGACGCTGACCGGCGGGATCCCGGGGGCGTTCGAGGCATGGCTGGCCGCCCGCAGCCTCGCCACGCTGCCGCTGCGCCTGGCCGCGCAGTCTGCGAGTGCACTGGAGATCGCCCATCACCTCGAGCACCGCGACGTGGTCACGGCGGTCCACCATCCCGGACTCGCACCGCACCGCACCGTGGCGGACCGCCAGATGACCGGCTACGGACCGCTGCTGTCGTTCGAGGTCGCCGGCGGCGCGGCCGCCGCCGACACCGTGGTCGCCGCGGCGGAGCTGATCCGCCCCGGCACGAGCTTCGGTGGCGTCGTGTCGTCGTGGGAGCGGCGGGCCCGCTGGCCGGGAGAGAGCGCACCGCCTGGACTGATCCGGCTGTCCGTGGGCGTCGAAGGCGTCGCCGACCTGATCGCCGACATCGATGGGGCGCTGACGGCGGCCGCTGGATGAGCATGTGGCAACACCGCGCGGGAAGGCTCGAGGCCAAGGACAACCCGCGCCCCCGCGCCGGCCTGCTCGTGCCCTGACCGACAACCGGCGCATCGGCGACACCGCTCCCGGCGAGATCGTCGCGTTCGTCCGCGACGAGCTCGGCGGTGCGGCCGCCGACGCCGTGTTCATCTCCTGCACCAACTTCCGCGCCGTCGAGGCCTCCACGGCCTGGGCGACATCCTCGGGGTGCCGGTCACCAGCAGCAACGACGCCACGTTGCGCGCCGTGCTCGGCCGGCTGGCGGCGGGAGCGTGAGCGCATCCATCGATGGGCGGGTGGCTGGGGTGTCTCGCGGCCGCGATGACCACGTGCGCCCTGCGATCCGGCGCGTTGACGCCCCGACAGGCCGGCTCTAGCCTCACGCAAGGTCGTGGGTGCGCTGGACGGTGCCCGGGCCACGGGAACGCACGCGACAGGGAGGCCGCCGTGCTCGAGCACCGTGGGCACCGGACGTGCCCGACGCTGCCAGTCCCTCGCCCGGTGATCACGTCCTGACGCGCATGGACCGGTTCACGGCTGGTCAGCAGGTGCGGGAGGCGCTCAGCGCCGTCGTCGAGCCGGAGCTGGGCCGTCCCATCACGGAGCTCGGTTTCGTGTCCGAGGTGTCGATCGATGGCGGACGGGTGCATGTGCGGCTGCGGGTGCCGTCGTTCTTCCAGCTCCAGCGCTTCGGGTGGCTGATCCTTGCCGACGCGCGTGCGGCCCTGGGTGTGCTGCCGTGGGTGGAGGCGATCGAGCTGTGCTTCGCCGGCGACGGCGTCCGTGATCGCACCGACACGGGCGTCGCACCGCCGTTCGACGAGCCTGTGTCCGAGCACCAGCGGTCCCACATCCGGCGCATGGCGTTCCTCGACCGCCAGCTGCGGCTGGTCCGGT
>DATHVN010000152.1 GCA_035461305.1 Euzebyales bacterium
CGTACGCCTTCCGGATCGACCTGGACACCTACGACCTGGGCACCACGAAGGTTGTGTTCGACCGCGACGCCGAGACGACCCGCGTCCACCTCGGCGGCGTCCTCCCGCTCTCCGCCGAGAAGCGACCCGCCGCACCGCGCCCAAGGGTGTGGGCGACGCGGGCGGCCGGGGCCCTGGCCGTCGCCGGCGCAGCCAGCGCCGTTCGCCGCCGTGCCTCACCAGCCGATGGGAGGCAGCGATGAGCGTCCCGACCGGCACCGACCTGTGGCGCCTGAGCGCCAGCGAACTGGTCGAGGCCATCAGAGCGCGGCAGGCGTCGAGCCACGAGGTCATCGAGGCACACCTGCACCGCATCGACGAGGTCAACCCCGCGGTCAACGCCGTCACCGTCGTCCTCGGCGAGCAGGCCCTCGACGCGGCGAAAGCGGCCGACCGCGAGATCGTCGCGAACCACCGGCTGCCGCCGCTGCACGGCGTCCCCTTCACGATCAAGCCAGCGCGCTCGACAGCACGGGCTACGTCGTCGAGGAGGTCGAGCCGCCGCGAGGACCTGTGCCTCGACGCCGCGGAGGTGGAGGACCGCATCGGGATCATCACGCCGATCGACCCACACAAAAGTGAGCGGAATGTTGCCGCTGCCTGGCGGCGCAAGGAGGTGCCGCCATGACAAGAGCAAGGAGAGAGAAGGAAGCGGTCGGGTCTCGTTTGACTAGTCAGGCGGTCTGGGCCGAGATCGCGAAAGCGTCGTTCGCTGTGTTGAGCTACGCGACGCCGTCGGGGGACCCGCGCTCCAGCGGTGTCGTCTACAAGATGCTCGGGCGGCGGATGTACATCGCGACCGATCCGGACAGCTGGAAGGCACGGCACATCGCCGTCAGCGGCCGCGTCGCGGTGACCGCGCCGGTGCGCCGCGGCGGGGTCCTGTCGCTCGTCGTGCCCATTCCGCCGGCAACCATCAGCTTCCACGCGACGGCCGTCGTGCACCCGGCGGGATCGCCGCAGGTCCGCCCGCTGCTCACCAAGCTGAGGTCGCTGCTGCCAGAAGAGCGGCAGTCGTCCGCGGCGATCATCGAGGTGGCCCCGGAGGGCACGTTCGTCACCTACGGCATCGGCGTGTCACTCACGCAGTTGCGGGACGCGCAAGCTGCCCGGGCGCGCGTCCCGGTTGACGCACGAGGAGGCATGTCATGAACATCAGGTACGTCCACGCGTCGAAGTACGGCAACGGGGTGATGGTGGCCGACGAGTTCAGGAAGGTCATGGCCGCCAAAGGCGTCACCGTCAACGTCCATCACATCCGCGACACGAGACCCGACCGGCTCGCACCGGCCGACCTGTACGTGTTCAGTTCGCCCGGGCGCATGGGCAAGCCCATCGGCGGCATGCGGCGCTTCCTGAAGAAGGTGACACTGCCTGCCGGCACCCGGTACGCGATCCTCACCACCGAGCTGGCGCCGCAGCCGGACAACAAGACGGGAAGGATCCCCACCGAGGAGGAGCAGGCGAAGTGGCAGCGGGTCCGCCCCATCATGAACGAGATCCTCCAGCGGGGTGGTCTGGTCAACGTCGCCGAGGACAAGGTCCTGGTCACCGGGCTCAAGGGACCGCTGGAGGAGGGCTGGCAGATGAAGGTCGAGGCCTTCGCCGATCACCTCCCGCTCGACGAGCAGGGCGCCGGTCGCGAGGCCGCGGACCACGGTCGTACGGCAGATCAGGAGCGGCGGACCCATGGCCGCCGTGGATGAGCTGCCGCTTCGGCAGACGGTGGTCGAGGTCCTCAATCGCTGGCCGTCGGCAGGTGTGGCCGTCGGCGTTGTCCGTGACGGGACGCTCGACTGGTTCCTGGGCCACGGTGTCGCCGACATCCGCTCGAAGGCGCCGGTCACGGGAGACACCGTGTTCCGCATCGGATCGGTCACGAAGACCATGACCGCGGTCGCCGTGCTGCAGCTGTGCGAGCAGGGGCTGATCGATCTCGACGCGCCCGCGGATGAGTACCTGCGCACCTTTCGGCTGACGCCGGCCAAAGGGGTCAGCCCGCCCACCGTGCGGCACCTGCTGACCCACACGGCCGGGATCGGCTACTGGCGGCGGCTGTCGGACCTGCTGCGGCCGGGCGTCGGCTCCGGGGTCAGCGCGGCGCGACCGGTGTCGTCGCTCGCCGACTACTACCACAAGGGCCTGCCCGTGGAGGTCGAACCGGGCACCAAGTGGATGTACAGCGACCACGGGATCGCCACGCTCGGTCAGATCGTCGAGGACGTGACCGGACAGCCGATCGACCGGTACCTGCGTGACCGAGTCTTCGCGCCGTTGGGCATGGAGCACACCGACCTCGTCCGGTCCGAATCGGTGCGCGCCCGCCTCGCGACGGGATACGCACTGTCCCGGAACGGCCTGAAGCCGGCCAGGTTCCGGGAGGTGCCGCTGGTCGCTGCCGGCGGTGTCTACTCCACGACGTCCGACCTCGCGCATTACGTCGCTGCGCTCCTCTCCGGCGGGTCGGCTGCACACGGGCGGATCCTGAAGCCCGAGACTCTGACCTCCATGTTCGAGCCGCACTACCAGCCCGATCCGCGGGTGCCGGGCATGGGGCTGGGCTTCCTCCTCGGCGACGAGGACGGGCATCGCAGCGTCGGTCACGACGGGGTGGTGGCCGGCTTCCTGTCGGTGATATCACTCGCGCCCGACGACGGCATCGGCGTCGTCGTGCTCACCAACACCGGCCGTCTTGACAGCCGGGGCGCGGCGCAACCCCTGGCGAGCGCGCTGCTCCGCCGGCTGCTCGGCCTTCCGGACGACCCGCTCCGCGCGGATCTGCCGCAGCACCCCGAGGTGTGGGGCGAGATCTGCGGCTGGTACGGGCCGGATCCCGGACCTGTCACGAACCTGTTCACCAGAGCGGTGTTCGGCGCCGGCATCGAGGTCAGGGTGCGCCGCGGCCACCTGATGCTGCAGCCCATGACACCGCTGCCGCCGATGCGCAGCGGCTTCCTGCTGCACCCTGACGACCCCGAGGACCCGTACGTCTTCCGCGTCGACTTCGCCGCGGCAGGCCTGGGCACGCTGCGCGTCGCGTTCAGCGGCGGACCCGAAGGCGAACGGCCGATGCGTCTGCTGGTCAACGGGATGTCGTTCGAGAAACGGCCGGACGCCCGGAACCCGCGACTGTGGGCGCGTGGGCTCTCTGCCGGCGGCGCGGCAGCGGTCGCCATCCACCGCGGGATCCGCCGCGCACGAACGCCGTAGCATGCCGGACGGCGAGGGAGGAGCCGGGCGGTGGTGGGGCACGTCGACAAGGTTCAGCGGGCGCCAATGCCTGAGGATCTGACGGACTCGCGTTCGCGGCGCGTGCTCCTCGCGGCCGTGCTCGGCACGGCGTTGGCCTACAGAGCGACACCATGCTCAACCTGCCATTCCATCCCTCGCCCGTGACCTGGATGCGACTGCCGCGGATGTTCAGTGGATCCTCAACGCGTACTACATCCCGCTCGTCGCATTCGTACTCGTCGCTGGATCGGTGGGGGACATCGTCGGCCATCGCAGGGTGTTCACCGTCGGCTTGGCCTTGTTCTGCGTCGGCGCCATGGTGTGCGCGACCGCCTTCGACGTTGGCCTGCTCATCGCGGGTCGTGCGTTGCAGGGCGTCGCAGCGGCCGTGCTCCTTGCTGCCGGACTGGCACTGGTCACGTCCGCCAATCCCGGGGACCGCCGCGACCGAGCGGTCGGTGCGTTCATCGCGCTGACTGCCGCCGTTCCGGCGCTGGGACCGTTCATCAGCGGCGCGCTCATCGACTGGCTGTCGTGGCGCTGGCTGTTCGTCGCACCCCTCGTGCTGCCCCTGGCCGCTCTGGTGATCACAAGGCGGCTTGGTGAGACACGCCGTGCCACGGGACGGCGTCCCGATCTGCTCGGCAGCCTGGCGGCGCTCATGGCACTTTCTGGCATGAGCGCTCATCCTCGGACCCGCCCGATACCCGGCCATGCTGGTCACAGCCGCTGCGGCCGTCAGCGTCGCCGCCGGAGCCTGGTTCATCACGGTCGAGCGGCGCGCTGCAGACCCGCTGGTGCCGCTCGCGTTCTTCCGGCGCCGCCAGTTCGTCGGCGCCAATGTCATCTGGTTGCTCGGCGCCATGACCTGCTGGGGCGCGGTGTTCTTCCTGGCCGTGACCCTTCAAACGACCTTGGGCGTGCGCCCACTCGCCGCCGGGCTCCTGCTCACCCCCATCTACATCATCATGATGGCCGGCTCACCCGTGTCCGGGGCGGCCGCCAGCCGCACTGGCGGGCGCCCGGTCATCGTCGCCGGCCTCGTGACCTACACAGCCGGTCTGTGGCTGCTGAGCACCATCCACGCCAGCACGACGATCCCCTGGGGCGTGCTTGCCCCAACCGCGGTCTTCGCGATCGGGATGGCGACCTTCACCGCCCCGCTGGCCGCCGCGACGATGAGCGCACTGGACGATGAGCACCAAGGGATCGCGTCCGGAGTGAACAACGCCATGGCGCAGCTCGCCAGCCTGCTCGCCATCATCGTGCTGCCCGCAATGGCCGGCCTTGCCGGTGCCAGCAGCCTCGAGGGGGCAGTGCTCGCGGAGGCGTACCCGCGAGCCCTCGGACAGCCGCCGCTCTCGCGTTCATGGGAATCCCAGTCGCACTGCTCACCCTGCAGCCGGGGCGATCCACCTCCCAAGTCAGGTGGGCCCCACGCGCCCGCCAGAGATGCTCGTTGACCCGGGGCTGAGCGAGGTCATGGCAGGCTGACCCAGACAGTGAGCACGAGGGTCTGGCGTCCGATCGCAGCTCGTCGCGTCGAGCCTGTTCGAAACGAGCTCGAAGCGTGACGTGGTCGTACCGCTGCAACATCACCGGTAGCCGTGAGCGGCACGTTGAACAGCACCAGCCACCCGGGCGGTGTCGACCTGACCACGGAGCAGGCTACCCCAGCAGCAGGTTGAGTAGGCACCACCTGGGCGCCGCGTCGCGTACCATGCTCGTTGCGACCTCGCGTCGGCGACCTGCGTGTCATGAGACGTACGCCTCCATACCGGCCGCGCCCGCCAGCAGCAACACGCTGAGCAAGACCTGCGCCCGCTCAGCTCCTCACCGGAGACGTGCAGCTGCCGCAGCGACCGCTGCTGCACCCACTGACGTGCCGGTAACCCGTCGGCGACCAGCAACGACTTGGGCAGCGTGACCGCGCACATCACGCATAGGCGCTGGTCTCCCACAGCCCGACGCGGATGAACGCGGCATTCGCCGTCGCCGCCGCGGCGATCATCGCCAACGTCAGCAGGTCCTGCCCGCACGCCACATCCGGCAGCGTCGCGCGGACACACGGCGACACCAGGTACGGCTCAGCGGCCACCAAGTCCGTCCCACGGCCGCGCCGATCACCACGACAGCTGGCAACGACGGTGAACCGACCGGCAACGGACGGCCCCCACGCGACCACCGTGTCGTCCCGACGGCGCCGCATCGCACACGGTCGGCACGTTCTGACTGGCAACATCGACCGTCGACACGCGCATGACCCCCACACCTCAGCTGCACTCTCACCCGATCCGGACACCGTGCTCGGCCCTCGAACCGCAGCGTGCGGGGGCGATGGTCCTCCCGTCCCAGACGAACGTCCCGTCGCAGCACCGCCGCGCCCCGCGACCTTCCTGAGCGCCCACGCCGCGATCGACGCCGCGTCGTGGATGTCGTGGTTGAGGGTTGGTGGCCGACGGTGCGCTCGCGCACTTGGACGCTTGCCGGTAGTCCTGACGCGGCGGAGCCGCCGCGTCATCTCATCTGGTTACCCGGTGCGTGGCGGGGCGTCCTGGTAGTCGAGCAGACGCTGGACGGCAGCAGGATCCCATGGGATGGTCTCAGGTCGCAGCTCCGACGGCAGGTCGCCGTCTTCAACCCACGCGGTGACCATCCGTAGGTGCAGGTCTTGTTGCTGGCCAATCCAGCCGTGCCCGACACCCGGCGCGTAGCGGGCGGTGGCGTTGGGCAGCAGCGCGGCCAGGGCGGCATTGGACGCGCGCACCGGCGGTCTGGTCTCGTGTTCGCCGGCGACGAGCAACGTGGCGCATTCCGCGGTGATCTCGTCGCGTGAGATCACGATGTCGTTGGCGTCGGCGAACCCGCGGCGGAACGCTCGGCGTGATGCCGCCCGCAGATCGGCTCGGGTGGCCTCGTCCAGGGCCAACGCGCCGCCGATCGCCGCGATCACGGGGCGGGTGTGCAGGACCGGCGACACCGCCGCCACGGCGGCTTTGAGCACCAGGGTGCCCCGCCACGGCAGCGCCCCGCACCCGTCGATCACCACCCGGTCGAGCAGGTCGGCGCGCCGCGCGAGCAGCGTATGCGCCACCGCGCCGCCCAGTGACAGGCCAACCACATGCGCCCGCCCCGACGGAATGCGGGCCTCGATCAGCGCGGCGATCTGGTCGGCGACGTCGGTGCGTGAGGTCCACGGCAGTCGGTTGCTGCGACCGAAGCCGGGCAGGTCCGGCGCCAGACAGTGGTGGCTGGCCAGGCCCGCAATGTGCGGCGCCCACATGGCGCCGCTGGTGCCGACACCATGCAGGAACACGATCGCCGGCGACCCTGGCGTCCCGGACTCGCGCACGTCTAGGCCGTTCACCGGTCACTCCTGCCGTCGCAGAATGCCCGGCGTCATGGCGGGCTTCCAGCCGTCGTCGTCGCCGTCGGTCGGTGGTGCGCTGGTCGACAACCTGGTCAGGCGCCGACCATCGCCGCGGTGGCCAGTCCAACCAGACGATGGCCACGATGAGCGCGGCGTTGACCACCTCGATGAATGTGAACCAGGGGTGGAAGTACACGACCATCAACGCGAACGACACCGCCAACCCGGCCACCGCGACCGGCCGCCACCACCCCACGCCGAGCCACAGCCCGATCCCGGACGCGACCAGCAGCCCGGCCGCGGTGACGGCCCACGAGGTGGCCACGCCCCGCTGCTCGCCGAGCAGCCAGGAGTGCGCCGCGCCGAACGGTGCGGTGGCGTCGTCGGGCGCGGGCGTGGCCCAGATCGCATGGACCGCCCCGTGTGCGAACAGGAACGCGATGAACGGCACGCGCCACATCGGCGTCACCCCTCTCCATCGCCACTCAATGCCGTCCAGAGGCTACGGTCGAGGACGGAGGGCACGATCCCGATCCGTCGCGTCATGGCGATCCTGGGGTGGCCCACCAGCTTTGGGTGCGCCACGCGCCGACGCGCCCCATACGGCGGCCCGCCGTGGCCAGCAGCCATCCCTCGAACCCCCCCAGCACACTGAACAGGACACTGAACACGACAAGCTGCGCCCGGACCGCCGGGTCGCCGCCCAGCCCCGCCTCGAGTGCGAACGGTGCGATCGTCAGCATCGACACGGACAGGATCAGCAGCATGACCAGCAGGCTGCCGGCCACCAGTGGGGCGGCGGGATGGCGCCGTCGAGTCATCCAGGCGGCGCCGAACGACAGCGGGATGATCCACGCCAGATCGAGAACCCAGGTCGGGTTGGGCAGCTCGGACAGGTGGAGTTCCCTGGGCGCACCACCGAACGTTCCCGGCACGATGTCGCTCAGCCACAGCCCTGCGATCCCGAGGCCAGCGACGAGCAGGAACCACGACGCGGCCGGGTACGGCACACCGGCGAAGGCCGTCGCCTCCGACCGCACGTCGACGCGCACCAACCCGTCGAGCATGGCGAACCCCGCCATCCCAAACACTGCCACGTACACCAGGAACACCGGGTTGAACGGCGTGCCGATGGCCAGATGCGCGTAGCCGTACGTCAGCCACGTCAGCATTCCCACCGCCGTCACATGCGCACGAAACGATCCCGCGACAGCGCGACGGCCCGCCACGACCAGCACCGGAAGCGTCACCAACGTTACCGCGTCCTGCGCGCGCCACGTCGCGCGCGTCAGGGGGCGCACCAGCCGATACGCATCATCGCTGACCAGCCCATAGACGGCCGCGATCCCGACGAGCACGCTGAGCACCAGCAGGTACCCCGACGACAACGAACGAGGGACACGGGCCACCGGCGGTGTGCGCGAGGTCGCCGGAGCGGATGCGGTCGTGTTCATGGCTCCTCCAGACGTCGTCAAGATGAGTCCGCTGCCGGGTTGCGACGTCGGTCACCTCCTCCGCACCGACCCCCAGCAGAGCCGGGAGCTCGACGTCGTCGATGCTCTGATCGAGTGTCCATTGCTCAGCCACCCCCGACAGTGCCGAACGACCCGGAGCGCGAGGACCCGTCGGGACCGTTGACGCTGGGGCCGTTCCCCTGGTCGATCGGCTGTCGGTACGCGACCTTCACCGAACGGGACCCGCTGGACACCGACCGGCGACACACCACCGTGGGCGGATTACGCGACCCGCTCGGAAGCGACGTAGCAAGAGGTGGGGGACGGCACGGATACGGACCGTGGTGGCGGCGGCGGTGGCGTGTCGGCACGACGTTTCTGTGGTCGATGCCGTCGTTCCAGGGTGACGATGTCGCCGCTGACCGCGGCCCGTGACGGGTCGGCGGGCGACGACCAGCGTGGCGGCGCACGCGATGCCGCGACGGGGGAGGTGGCGCGCCGCCGCGGCCGCGTGTGGCCTGCCGGCCGGGTATGTGCGGTGGGTGCGTCGTGGACGATGCGGTGCGCCCTGATGGTCAACACGGATAATCTACGACCTCGTGGCCAGCACCGGCGACATCATCATGATCCGGGTACGCCAAGATCGCCTGGACCCTGTCGGCCCAGTCGCTCGCCCCGGACCGGAGCCGGTTTGTCACCCGCACCCGCGTGGCGACGTCCGACGACCTCGCCCGCCGCCGGTTCCGCCGCTACTGGGCGCTGACGTCACCGGGGATCCTGTCATCCGCCACGCAACCCTCCGACTGGCCAAGGCCGACGCCGAACGCGAGCTCCGTGCGACGGCTCCACCGCCACCCTGAGACACACAACCTCGATCGCCCACTGATCTGTAGACCGGGCTGACCGCCCTACGTTCGAGCCGGCGGCACCATGATCGACATGTACCACACGCCCCAAAGACAAAGGCCACACCATGCGGTTCGCGTACGTCTACTTCATGACCGATGACCCCGACCGCGTCCGCCGGGTCGCGCCCGATCACGCCGCCTACTGGCGGGAACTGCACTTGGACGGCTACCAGGGAGGCCCGTTCGCCGACCGCTCCGGCGGTCTGATCATCTTCGCCGCCGAGTCGGCCGAG
>DATHVN010000153.1 GCA_035461305.1 Euzebyales bacterium
TACCGGTGCCGATGGCGCGGATCAGGTGCTGGATCTCCGCATTGGCGAGGACCCGGCGCAGCTGCGCCTTCTCGACGTTGAGCACCTTGCCGCGCAGAGGCAGGATCGCCTGGGTCTGGCGGTCCCGCGCGAGCTTCGAGCCGCCACCGGCCGAGTCCCCCTCGACGACGTACAACTCGCACATCTGTTCGGAAAGCAGTTCCTCGCGGATTGGCACGCGAACGAGGACGTCCGGTGATGTCGGCGGCGCAGTTCGCGCAACGGGCCCGCGACCTGGCGGTGACTGGCGCGGCGTTCGTGCTGGGCGGCGATAATGGCGCGGCCGACAGGCGGAAGCTGTTGGACGCCGCGATCGACGACTTCGATGGGCTGCCGGCCGCGGCGCGGCGGCAGGTGCTGCGTCGTATGGTGTTGCTGCCGGCGGTCGTGGCGTGGGAGACGCTCGGCTCGCGTGAGGACGCCTGGCTCGCGGTGGCCGCCTACGATCTCGTCCCGAACGCCGCGGGGTGCGCGAGACGCGCTTCGGCAGCAGTGTGACCTGGGATAACCGAAGGGGATACTGCAGCGGCTCATCCGACCGCCGCCTGACCGATGCTGACAACCGGCTCCCGCCTCTTGCACCACTGCGCGCCGCCGATCCGATCACTGTCGGCGTACGTATGATGAATGCGGGGACGCCTGCGCGACGCCCCCGCCACTGCGAACTCTATGCTCCGAAGAAGAAGTCGATCAGCTCCTCACAGTTGCTCCACGGTAGGGGCTCCTCGAAGGGCTCTGGGAACGGCGCTCCCGGGACCACGGCATGACCAGCGTTCGTGAACAGGTGTTCGCCAGCCGTCCCGAAGTGCACGTGTTGGTGTTGCGCGTTAAGCGGAAGCGCTTCGTTCGCCGCTAGGTCAACACACTTCCGGAACCCGACAGGCTCTTCGGAGGCGTCGAGTTCAAGGCCGAGCACGAGCATGTGCGGGTGCGGTTCGAACTCGGGCTCCTGCGCAAGTGCGGGAGTCGCCATAGCCATCAGGCTCAAGACACAAACAAGAATTGACAGCCGCCTCATCGCGGCTCTTTTCCCGTCGAGCAGGCCGTTGCCTGCAGTCGGCGCACTCTACACGTCGGGGGCCTCTGCGAAAGGCTAAGAGTGTAACCCGAGCACCATCACGGCGGAGCTTTCAAGCCGTCCTCGAACCGCGCGCACGCGGGCGGGTCTGCGAACGCGCCACCTGACGGCACCGTGGTGTGATGATGCTACGCCTGCATACGCCCCTGGTGACTGCGCGCGAGCGCGTCGAGTCTTCGCGCGCCTCGGCGACGGTCCGCCGCGCCCATGCGGCAGGCAGCTTGGGCTGGATCAGCGGGGCGTTCGGCCGGCATCCCGGCTGCCAACGCGGACGCGTGACCCCTCGGAGAGCCCGACCTGATCTCGGCGACCATCGGGGAACCCGTGTACCGGTGCCCGGCCAGGTCGCGGATCCTCCAGTTGCCGATCCGCCGGGTCCTTGACCCCCGTGTTGTGCAGGACCACGAACTCTCTGTTCAGGTGCGAGTTCGTTCCCGTGTCGGAGCCGGAGGGGTTGTACACGATCTGTGGAACTCGATCTTCGCCGACGCCGGCAGCGCCATCGCCATCACCAGTAGCAGCGCGCCCACCACACCACGGTGAACGCACGTCGAACTGTCCTTCGCACTGCAGATCCTTCCCGCCTGACCGAGACCGGACGGTCTCGGCACCGAGTTAGGAGCCGGCCGACCCCAAGGGCGGGCTCGCGACCGCATTGTTCGATTCTTGTCTACAGAGCCGCGGCGGCGCGGCGGCGCTGCGCAGGACCGTTTGCCTGCCCGGTTGGGGCCTCACGGCCCCACCCTGTCCGGGCCTCGGGGAGCTGGTCGAGCGTCGGCCCCAACCGGGACACGGAACTACGTTCGGTAATGTCCTCGTCCGGTACTGTCCTCATGGACAGTGCCGACTTGGCCGAGCGGCCAGGTAGACTCCTGGCGCCCAACGGCATGCGGGAAGTGGCCAGACGCTAGGCGGAGAGAGCAATGCGACGCGTCGCAGTTGTCATGCTCTTGTCATTGTTCGTGGCGGCATTCGGCGGGAGCGCGGCGATGGGTCAGGAGAACCTCGACTGCGACTACTTCGCCACGCAGGAGGCGGCGCAGGCCGAGTACGACGCAGACCCCAGCGACCCCCACGGCCTCGACGGAGACGATGACGGGATCGCCTGTGAGGATCGGCCCTCGATCGGCGACAGCGTCCCAACTGGCGGGGCAGACAATGATGTGCTGGCCGACACCGGAGCGACGCTGCCGGCGGCCACGATCCCCATGCTCGTGAGCGGCGTTGTGCTGCTCGGCGCGGGGGTGGCCATTCACCGTCGACGCAAGACGTCCTAACGCAGCACGATGCGGCGCGGCAGCTGGGCGGTCGTCTGGTTCGTCATCGGGATCGGCGTCGGCGTGCTCGGGGTTGCACTCAGTTCGGTCGGTCAGTTTCTGTTGAACGATGTCCGCACCGGGCATCGCATGCGTCAGGCGCAAGCAGACCTGGCCGGCGAACTCACCGGATCAACCTCGGCAACCAACGACCCGCGGATGACGCCATCACAGATGTCCAGCCGCCGCCCCTCGCCGTCGTACGGCGCCCAGCGACCTGCGATCGGAGATCCCGTCGCAACGATGCGCTGGCGGAACTACGAGTTCGTGGTCGTAGAAGGCGTCGGCAGCGACCAACTCGCGATCGGACCGGGACGGTATCCGTCCACGGCCTTGCCGGGACGACCTGGCAACTTCGCAATGGCCGGACATCGTGTGTCCTATGGCGCGCCGTTCCACGACCTCGACCTGCTCCAGCCCGGTGACCGTATCGATGTGGAGAACCGGGCCGGCAGGCTGTTCGTCTACCGCGTGGTCGACTTCGCCGTCGTGAACCCCGACGAGACCTGGGTGATCAGCAGAGACCCCCTCGGGACCAATCGGCCCATGCTGACCATGACCACCTGTCATCCCAAACTGTCGGACCGGCAGCGACTGGTCGTGTGGGCAGCGCTCGACGAGAGCCGGAATGCGGCCACAGCCGCGGGTTAACGGTCGATCAGTCGCACACTCCGGCGAGCGTGAACCGGCCGCCCGGAACCCGTTGGTCGAACGCGGGGTGTCATCGGCGAGCCACGTCGCATTGATCCGCACTGGCGGACCGTCGTACATCATCGGGGGTCCTCGACGGTCGCATCGTAGAGCCGCGTGACGTCGGTCAGCCGGTCGTCGTCGGCCAGCCCGGCAGCGTGCTCGTCGCACAGCAGGATCCGCCGCGGCCCGCTTGCCGGCAAGAGCGAGCGCATCCGCCTAGGATCGTCGGAGCCGCGGCGTTCGCACACGCCGTCGCGAGCAAGGTCGGTGTCGACCGTGACGGTTCACCCGCCCTCCCGGCGGCCCGGCGTCGTTCTGCCTGACACCTCATCTTCGCGCTGTGGCTTGTTGTGGCGATCACTGGCGGCGGCGACGAATATGCGCAGGTGGAAAGCACGCTTGACACAGCCGCACGTGTCAAGCATACTTTCCATCGTGAGGAACAGGGTGCGGGAACTGCGCGAGCAGGCCGGTCTGTCCCAGGCGGAGCTAGGCGCAGTCGTCGGGGTGTCGCGCCAGACGATCAACGCCATCGAACGTCGCCGGTACCTGCCGTCGCTGCCGTTGGCGTTCCAGTTGGCCCGGTTCTTCGACGCGCCGATCGAGGAGGTCTTCGATGCAGAGCAATGAGTTATCGCCCCGACCCGCTTCCCGGTGTCGCTGGGGGACGCCGCTGGTCGCGGTGGCCATCGGCGTCGCTTACCTGATCGCTGGTTGGCTAGGCGGCGACCGAGACTTCGCGGTCGGCGGGCTTGTCGTCATGGTCGTTTTCGCAGCCGTCATGTTAATCGCGGGCCGCTTCAGCGAAACCGTCGCACGTCTGCTCGACCGACGCGACGAACGGATCAACCTGATCGACACACGGGCGACGGTGTTCACCGGCATGGTTCTGATCACCGCGGTGATCGTGGGCTTCATCGTCGCGATCGCTCGTGGCGAGGACGGAGATCCGTACGCAATGCTCGGCGCGATCGGTGGTGTCAGCTACATCGCTGCGCTGGTGGTCCTGCGGTTTCGCCGCTGACCCATGGTCCGGGTCGGACGGCGCGCTAATGACTCAGCGGCGGCCTGCACGAGCGCGGTGGCGGTGGTGGCGATGCCGGTGGCCAGGTCGTCGAGCGTGGCGTCTGGTCGTGGTGTGGTTGTGCCTGCATGGGTCGAACATACATTCGACTCACCGGCAGTCAAATCAACCTCGATATCTGTGATAACCCACGTGACGTATGGATGAGCGTCGTTACCCGGCGCCCATGGGAGTCGGCGTCCACACCGGAGAGAGGCACCGGCCCTACCCGACGTCTGCCGCACGGGCGCGGAGCGTCCGGTGCAGCTCGTCGATCTCCTCCAGCAGGACGCGCCGGCCCGCGTCGGGCAGGTCCTGCAACTCCAGTGCGCGCTTGCCGGCGGCCAGCGTCGCGTCGTCCACGACCGTTCGGGGGAACAGTCCCTCGGTCATGTCGATCGACTCCTGGCGCACCTGGTTGCGCCAGAGGGCACCGAGCTCGTCGACGTAGCGGTCGACGTAGGGCATCAGGAGCTCCGTCTGGTCGTACTGATGGAACCCGGCGCAGACGGCACGGCGCAGGGCGAGCGGTTCGTCGCCGTCGTGCGCCAACGCCCACGCCTCGGCCTTGGCTTCCGCCAACGGGCGCGACGCCAACGCGGTGACAGCCCGGCGCTGGCCCTCGTCGGTCGGGTCCTCACTGCGGGTCCGCTCGATCGCGTCGGCGTCGAGCACGCCCTGGGCGGCCAGGTTGATCACGCCGTGCCAGCGCAGGTCGTGATCGACCGAGAGCCCTTCCGCCACCTCGTCGCCGACGAGGATCGCCCGGGTCCATGCGGGATCATCGACCGCCATGCGGCAGCGCGCCCAAACGAGCTGCGCGTCGGAGCCCGGCGGGGCGGCCTCGAACGCGCGGCGGGCAACCGCGGCCAGCGTCGCGTGCGCAGCGGACCGGTTGGTGGGGTCGCCGTAGCGGTTGGCTGCGGCGACCGCTTGGCGCGCCAGGGTTCGCAGCGTGTCACTCTGGGTCTCGGTCGCAGCATGGTCGGCGACCAGCTGCACGTAGTGCCGCGCGGGCAGTAGCCCGTCGCGCAGCAGGTCCCACGCGACGAGCCAGCCGTGGGCGCGCGTCAGCGGATCACGCACGGCGCCCAGGTAGGCGAGGAGGGTCTCCAGAGATCTGTCGTCCAGGCGGACCTTCGCGTAGCTGCGCAGCGCGTCGTTGGGGAGGGCGAGCGCGGGGGGCCGGCGCCCGATCAGCGCCTGCACGCCCGTCGACGCACCCGTGACGTCCAGTTCGACGGCGGTTCGGCGGACCAGGTCGTCGCCCTCGACGTCGTACAGGCCAATGGAGATGCGCTGGTCGCGCAGCTGGTCGTCGCCACCGGCCGACGGGCGCTGGTGGACCTCCGCCGCGGCGTACAGGCCTTCGTCGTCGACCGTGGCGACGAGCTCGAGTGTGTTGATGCCGCTGGTCTCCAGCCACTGGCGTGCCCATCGGTCCATGCGCCGGCCCGAGGTCTTCTCGAGCGCGGCGAGGAAGTCGGCCAGGGTCGCGTTGCCCCACGCGTGCCGCGCGAAGTAGTCGCGCAGCCCGCTGATGAACGCCTCGGTGCCCACCCACGCCACCAGTTGACGCAGCACCAGGCCGCCCTTGGCGTAGGTGATGCCGTCGAAGTTGTTGATCACCGTGTCGGTGTCGGGCGCGTCGGCGACGATTGGATGCGTCGTTGGCAGCTGATCCTGGCGCGTCGCCCACGTCACCTCCTGGTTGACGAACTGGACCCAGGCGTCGGTGAAGCGGGTCGCCTCGACGAGCGCCCACGTGGCGATGTAGGTCGCGAAGCTCTCGTTGAGCCACAGATCGCCCCACCAGCGCATCGTGACGAGGTTGCCGAACCACATGTGTGCGAGCTCGTGCAGGATGGTGGCGGCGCGGGACATGCGAGCCGCGTCGGTGACGCGTGACCGGAACAGGTAGGCCTCGTTGAACGTCACGCACCCGGCGTTCTCCATCGCGCCGAAGTTGAACTCAGGCACGAACAGCTGGTCGTACTTCGAGAACGGGAAGGGATGCCCGAAGGTCTCCGCGTAGAACGCCATGCCGGCACGGGCGATCTCGAACATCTCGTCGGGCTCGAGGTACTGGGCGAGGGAGGGCCGGCAGTACAGTGCCATCGGCACGTCGGCGTCCGGTGCGTGGACGACGTGCAGAGGCCCGGCGACGAGCGCGGTGATGTAGGTCGACACCGGTGGTGTGACCTGGAAGCGCCAGACATCGACCCCCCCGTCGCCGGGGTCGCGCGACGCAACGGGCTCATTGCTGACGACCGTCCAGTCGCGCGGTGCGTGGACGGTCAGCCGGAAGCGGGCCTTGAGGTCCGGCTGGTCGAAGCAGGCCCAGACCTGGTGAGCGTTGAAGGGCTCGAACTGCGTGTGCAGGTGCACGGTGTCGTCGGTGGGGTCGATGAACCGGTGCAGGCCCGTGCCGGTGTGCCGGTACGCGCAGCGTGCGACGACCTCCAGCTCGTTGGTGGCGGCCAGATCGGTCAGCTTCACGCGATGACAGTCGTGCCCTTCGATCCCGACGTCGGCGCCGTTCAGCGTGATCCTGTCGATGTCCGTGGCGTCGAGGTCTATGAAGACCGACGCGCCCGGGCTCGCGCACGTGAACGTCGCACGGGTCGTCGACCTGAAGGTCTCGCCGCGGCCATCGCCGAGGTCGAGCTCGACGTCGTAGGTAAGGTCGGACAGCAGCGCCGCGCGGGTCGCCGCCTCGTCGCGGCCCAGGATGTCGTTGTCGTTGCCCATGTGCTCCACCAGCATCCGATCGGTCCGCGCAAGGCTAGCGGCCGGTCAGGGGTCCGACCGGGGTGTCGTGAGCGCCCCCACAATGGCGGACAGGACGATCCGCGCACGGTCGCCGACGACGCGGCCGGGAACCATGGGCGGCGATCCGGCGTCAAAGCGACATGATGCTGCAGATGTTCCGTACCGCCCCGCTCACGTCGCGCTCTGTCGTCGTGGTCCTGGCGCTCACGATGCTGCTGGCGGCATGCAGTCCCGCGACCAGCGGTGGCGCTGGCGATGATGCCGAGTCCGCCGCAGCGCTGCGCGCGTTCGACAGCTGCGACGGGCTGACGACGGAGCTACGCAGGCGAGGCCTCGCGCAGCTGGTCGCCGGTGGAACCGAGGCGATTCTGCGCGGAGCCACCGGTGACGTCGCAGTCGCTGCCGAGGCGCAGGGCGCCGCCGACGCCGCGCCGGCGCCCGCGGGTCCGGCGACCGCGTGGTCGGGCACCAACGTGCAGGTCCAGGGCGTCGACGAACCAGACGTCGTCAAGACCGACGGGGCCTACGTGTACACCGTCGCCGACAGCGCACTGCGGATCATCGACGTGCGCGCTGACCGCCCACGGGTGACCGCCACGCTGCCGATGGACGGTGGCATGCCACGCGATCTGCTGCTGCACGGCAGCAGGCTGCTGGTGCTCGGTGACGACGCCATGGCACCGGGTCGCCCGCATGATCCCCTCACGACAGAGCAGCAGGGCGTGGCCCCGCCGCCGATGGTGCTGCCACGCACCCGGTTGTGGTCGGTCGACGTCACGGATGCGGAGGCACCACGGGTCGAATCCACCATTGTGGTCGACGGTGGCCTGCTGACCGCGCGACTGAATGACGGCACCGCGCGAGTGGTGATCAGGTCACTGCCGGTGCTGCCCTACGCGCTCGGGTCGCCCGGTCCGGTCGCGGATGGCGTCCGCCGGCGGATCGTGGACGCGACCGCCGATGACCTCCTCCCACGGGTAACGGTCGACGGTGGACGGCCGGCGCCGCTGGTCGCGTGCACTGCCGTGCGCGCCCCCGACGGCGGTGATGATCTCGGTCTGGTCTCTGTGCTCTCGCTCGACCTGGATCGAGCGGGACTGCACGCCGATCGCGTCAACGCGGTGCTCGGTGGCGCCGACACCGTGTACGCCGACGCCGACAGCCTCTACGTGACCACCAGCCGGTGGCCGATCGCGCTCCCCGTGGAGCCCCTGCCGCTGCCCGAGCCGCTGCCCGCAGAGCCCGAGCCGCTGCCCGTAGAGCCCGAGCCGCTGCCCGTAGAGCCCGAGCCTCAGCCGGCGGAGCCCGAGCCGTTCCGCGGAGCGTCCGAGCCGGGGCCCGCGGAGCCCGAGCCGCTCCCCGGAGCGTCCGAGCCGGTGCCGGGAGCGTCCGAGCCGCTCCCAGGAGCGTCCGAGCCGTCGCCGCTGCCCGACGAGGACCCCTCGACAGCGTCCGAGCCACTCGCGCCGCCTGCCACTGAACCTGCTGAGTCGGACCGAGCGGTGCCGCCGTCACCAACCGTCACGACCGAGGTCCACCGCTTCGACCTCGACGCCGACGGTGCGACATACGTGGCGAGCGGGTCGGTGCCCGGCACGGTGCTCAACCAGTGGGCGCTCTCGGAGCACGACGACCACCTGCGCATCGCGACGACCGTCGACGTCGGCACACGTGGTGGTTCCCACAGCGCGGTCCACGTGCTGCGCCGGGACGGTTCGCAGCTGACCGAGGTCGGGCGCACAAGCGACCTGGGACGCGGCGAGCGGATCTACGCCGTCCGCTACGCCGGCGCGCTGGGCTTCGTCGTCACCTTCCGCCAGGTCGACCCCCTGTACACGCTCGACCTGTCGGATCCTGCCTCGCCGTCGGTGCTCGGCGAGCTGAAGATCCCCGGGTACTCGGCCTACCTGCACCCCGTCGGCTCCGACCACCTGCTCGGCGTCGGCCAGGACGCCGACCGCGACGGGACGGTCACCGGTCTGCAGGTCTCCTTGTTCGACGTGTCCGACCTGCGTTCGCCCGCGCGCGTGGCACAGATCGGACTCGGACCGGCGACATCGACTCCGGCGGAGTACGACCACCGAGCGCTGCTGGCGTGGCCGGAGCGCGAGCTGATCGCGATGCCGGTCGAGCGTTGGGAGGACGGGGGGAGTGGCGTGCTGGTGCTCACCGCGACCGATGACGGTCGCCTGGTCGAGCGCGGCACGATCGACCTCGGCGCCACCGCCGCCGGCGGGACCGTCCGCACGGTGGTGATCGGGGACCGGCTGCTCACGGTGTCGCCGGACCTGGTGACGGTGTCGGACATCGACACGCTGGCGATGCTCTCGGCGATCCGTCTGTGACGTTCGGCGGCATCAGGACGTGAGCCCGACGTGTCGCCGGGCGATGATGGGGGCACGTCACAGGTCACGCGACGACGCGGAGGACGCAGGCGAGCATGCGGTACCGACGGCTTGGCAGAACCGGGTACAAGGTCAGTGAGATCGGTGTTGGAACGTGGGCGATCGGCGGCGATTGGGGCCCCACCGACGACGATGAGGCGATGGCGATGCTGCACGCCGCCGTCGACGCGGGCATCACGTTCTTCGACACTGCGGACGTCTACGGCGACGGCCACAGCGAGCGGTTGCTGGCACGGCTGCGTCGCGAGCGCAACGAGGAGCTCATCGTCGCGACCAAGGTCGGCCGGCGGGGCCCGCTCGACCCCGACGCCTACACATACGATGCCCTGCGCGGCTGGATGGAACGCTGCCGCGAGAACCTCGAGGTCGACCGTCTCGACCTGGTGCAGCTGCACTGCCCACCGACGGAGACCTACTACCGGCCCGACATCTTCGAGGACCTCCGGGTGCTGGTGGACGAGGGGGTCACCGCCGCGGTCGGGGTCAGCGTCGAGCGGGTCGAGGAGGGTCTCAAGGCGATCGAGTACGACGTCGTGTCGACGGTGCAGATCATCTTCAACCTGTTCCGTCAGCGACCCGCCGAGCTGTTCCTCACGCAGGCGCACGCCCGGGACGTCGGGGTGATCCCGCGCGTCCCGTTGGCCAGCGGGCTGCTGACTGGCAAGTACGAGGTCGACGCGCAGTTCGCTGAGGATGATCACCGCAACTTCAACGCCGACGGCGCGAGCTTCGACGTGGGCGAGACCTTCGCCGGCGTCGGGTTGCAGCGTGGCGTGCAGGCGGCCGAAACGCTGCGGGGACGGGTGCCGGAGGGTGCGACGATGGCGCAGTTCGCCCTGCGGTGGGTCCTCATGCACCCGGAGGTCTCGACAGTGATCGCCGGCGCACGGACGGTCGAGCAGGTGCGCGACAACGCCGCCGCGTCGTCGCTCGCGCCGCTGTCCGACGACGACATGGAGGCCGCCGCCTGGGTCTACCGGGAGCACATCGCACCTGCGGTGCACCAGCGCTGGTGAGCCGGCCGCGCGTCAGTCCCGTGCCGCGCCGGTCGACACCGAGGTGTGGTCGTCGAGGGACCGCTCGTCGAGCAGGTGGCCGTACCCGAGTTCGCGGGCGATCCGGCGCTGGCCGCTGGTGAGCATCGCGGCGACCGGCTGGTCGTAGCGGTCCGCCACCTCGGCGGCACGCTTCGCGTCGGCCGCCTCACGCCGCTGCCGCCCGGTCACGAACCTCCTGTAGGCCAGACGCGTGTGACGGTCTGGCCGGCGTCGCAGGACGCCCAGTGACCGTTCGTAGCCGACGGCCTCGAGCTGGCGGCCCGCGACGTACTCGAACAGCCGCAGCTCCTGCTCGTCGAGCTCGCTGAGCCAGCGATGGACGGCGGACCGCGTCACCGGCTCGTGCACTCTGGCGTGCCAGTCCTTGTAGTCGGGGACCTTTTCCTCGGACGCGCGGTGGTGCTGGAGCATCGCCTCGTCGAACTGCTCGCCGAGGAATTCGCAGAGGGTGGCCAGCTCCTCGGCCGGCGCGGTGACCAGGTCCTCGTAGCGCACCTCGTGGTACTGGTCCGGCCGAAGCCGCTCGCGGGCCTCGAGCCCCACGTCGATCGCGCGCGCCCACTTGTAGACCGACGCCGGGTAGCCGAAGGTCCACCACGGCATCCGCTTGAGCGACGCGACGCAATCGCGGCCGTCGCGGATCATGTGCACGATCTGCGCGTCCGGGAACAGCTCCAGGACGTCGTCGAGCGACTGGATGTAGCTGGGTCGCTTGTCACCCCAGCGCTGCTTGCCGAAGCGGTGGGCGTAGGACTCCAGGACGACGCCGACCAGCGAGCCGATCGTCGGCGGCACCTCGTGCATCCGGTGCCGCACGGCCCTGGAATCGAGGCCGAGGTCGCCGAACTTGCCGTCGCGCCGGGCGGTGACGGCATCGGCGACCGCGTCGACGTTCGCGGCGTCGCGCAGGTCGCCGAACGCGGCGCGGCGACAGTACACGGGCATCACGAACCGGTTCTCGGGTGGCATGGTCAGCCGGGCGTGGGAGTGGACCATGGCCTGGAGCAGCGTGGTCCCGGAGCGGGCACATCCGACGATGATGATCGGTCGATCGTCGGTCGTCCTCATCGGTCGTCCTCCCGGTCGGGAGTGGTCGATGCGAGGGGCATGTCGTGGTGCCGTCGGCGTCGCGCGTCGCGCCGCAGGTCGCGTCGGCGATGCAGCGCCCGTCGGAGGGTCAGCTTGGCGAACCGCAGCAGCGGCCACAACGGCGGCAGCGGTCGTCGTCCGCGCGACAGCACGTAGCCGTGCTGTCTGAGCTGGCGGGCGGCGACGAACTCGAACAGGTCCAACTCCCATGGCTCCAGGTCCCGGCGCCAGCGCGCGACGGCCGCGCCGTCGATCTCGCCGTGCGTCCTGGCGTGCCAGACCTTGCGCTCGGGGACGGCGACGTCGGCGACCCGGTGTGGAGCGAGCATCGCCTCGTCGAAGCGTTCGTCGAGGTAGGCGCACATCCGTTCGGCCTGCCAGGCGGGTGCGGCGACCAGATCCTCGTAACGCACCTCCAGGTAGCTGTCGGCGTCGAGCTGCGCGTCCGCCCGCCGCCCACGGATCATCGCCGTGCGCCAGCTCCACGTCGCCGCGATCGCACCGCCCTGCCACCAGGGCATCTGCTTGAGCGACGCGACGCAGTCGCGGCCGTCGCGGATGACATGGATGATCTGGGCGTCGGGGAACATGCGACGGATGTCGTCGAGCCGGTGGATGTAGGAGGGCCGCTTGTCGCCCCACCGGCGCTTGCCGAACTGCGCCGCGTAGTCGCGCAGGACCGTCGCCACGGCCGCACCGATGGTCGGTGGCGCCTCGACGATCCGTCGTCGCGTCCGCCGTGGCGGCAGACCCAGGTCATTGAGGCGCGACCGGCGGCGCTTCACGATGAACTTCGCCAGCTTGCGTCGGTTGGTGCCCTCCTGGAGGTCGCCGAAGGCCTCGCGACGGTCGTAGACCTCGAGCAGGAAGCGGTTCTCCGGCGGGATCGCGATGTCGGGATGTGCGTGCAGCATCAGCTGTACCAACGTCGTCCCCGAGCGGGGGCACCCGACGATGAAGATCGGTCGGTCGCCACGCTGGCGCTGTGAGGCGTCACCGGTCGTGTCCGGCACCCGCACGGTATCGGTCATCTAGCCCGCGTCCTCCTCGAACTCGGTGCCGACGGGCGCGACGGCAGTGCTGTCGAGGGCCAGCGCGACCCAGCTGCGCACGCTTTCCGTGACGTACAGCACACCGCACCACGCCGCCATGGCCGCCAGCGTCGGGAGCAACGCGCCCGTCGCTGCAGCCAGCACCACGACGATCGTCCGTACCTCCCAGCCGCCGCACAGCTGTGACACGACAGGCGACGGCGCGGTGTGCTGGTGCCTGAGGCGGTAGACGATGTCGTAGTGGTGGAAGGCGACGATGCCGAGCAGCACGAACGCCACCGCGGTCGTCGTCGCGTCGACCCGTCGCGCCAGCACCGCGACGGTCATGTACTCGCCGAGGCGCAGCAGCGGTGGGACGAGCCACTGCACGCGCACGTGGCGACGCGCCGCCGCGCCGAGCGTCGCGAGCACGACGAACAGACCGATGCCGGCATACGACGCCGGGCCCGTGGCCGCGCCGTCGACCAGCAGGCCGGCGGCACCCGCAAGCACCCCGAGCCCGGTCAGCGTCAGCGACCCGACTCTGGTCGTGCCAGCCCGGCGCACCGACGTCGCGATCGGGCCGTCGTCGCGGTACTCCACCAGCGGCGCGGTCACGCGAACGACCTCAGCACCCGACCCGTCGTGGTGTAGACCGCGGCGACGAGGCCCCAGGCCAGCAGCCACGTGAACGTCGTCCGGGGCCCGGCGATGGCCGCCGCGAGCGAGATCAACGCGAAGCGCTCGCCGATTGGCAGCACGATGATGCGCTTGAACCACTTGCGCCAGGGCTGGCGTTCGAAGGCCACCGACGTCCGGATGCCCGAACGCCCGAGGCGCTGGAGCACGCTGATGCTGTCCTCCGCGTCGCCGATCGACTCCTCCCACCGGCTGACGTCGCCCTCGTCAGGTGACTTGACGGGGTGACGCACCGAGACGGCCAGTGCCTGGTGCTGCTGTGCGGCGTAGCTGAAGTCGATGAAGTGGCGGAAGGTCTGCAGTGCCAGGGCCGCTGCGGCCAGCAGCCAGATGCCCTCGCCGTCGCCGCGTGCGGCCGCGCCGATCGCGAGGCCTGCGTAGACGATGTACTCCTTGCCGCGGTCGAACACCGAGTCCAGCCACGCGCCGAGCGTCGAGAACTGCCGGGTGTAGCGTGCGAGCTGGCCGTCCACGCAGTCCGCCGTGAACGCGACCTGCAGCAGCAGCGCGCCGGCGACCATGCCCGCATTGCCCCCGGTCGCGAACGCCAGTGCCGCGAGCACGCCCAGCAGCATCGAGGCCGTGGTCACCTGGTTCGGTGTCAGCCCGTGCCGCGCCGCCCACCGGGCGATGTAGCGCGAGTAGGTCGACACGAGGAAGGTGGTGAAGAAGCCGTCGGTCGCCTTGACGGCGGAGCTCAACTGCACGGCGTCCTCGTCGACGGCCGCCAGCTCGTCGTGGGCGGCCTCGGCGTCGGCGACCGAGACCGGCCGGTCCCAGTGCAGCCGGCGCAGGTACGCGGTCGTCAGCATCACGTCGCGCCGGATGAGCCCGACGACGAGCAGCGGCAGGGGGTCGTCGCGAAGCGCCTCGGCGGGCAGGGCGACACGTCGCTCGTACTCGTCGGCGATCTGCTCCCGCAACTCCGTCGGGCCGGGGAAGCCGGCGGGTCGTGGCCCGTCGGCGAGCTGGTCGGCCAGGACGGCGAGACCGGCGTTGCGCTCGAGCACAGTCGCGCCCCGGTCCGCGACCTTCCACGCGAACTCGTCGCCCCACCGCTCGGGCAGCGCCCATCTGGTCAGGTCGGCGAGCTCCCGTGCGGCGACGGCCGCCTCGCCGAGATCGGAGGCACCGATCTTGCACATCGCCAGCAACGAGCTGTTGTGGACCCGGACCGAGTGGTACGCCGACTCGCACGCCATGACCCTGCCCCGGGTGATCCGCAGCCGGGGCGCCAACAGGCCGGCCACTGCGTCCGTGCTCGACAGGACGCCGGTCCCGATCCTCGGATCGGCGAGGAGGTTGGCCACCGCGCCGTTGTGCGTCACGACGTCGCCGTGGACAATCAGGAGGTCCGACGGTGCGGTGTCGGCGAAGTTGGCGATCCGGTCGAGCATGTCCGACAGCCTGGGGTGGGCCGTCACCTCGACGTCCGGGCCCACTGACGCGCGGCACACGTCGCGCCACGTGGGCCGCGTCAGCACGACGACGCGGTCCACGCCGTACGCACGAAGCTGGGCGATCATGCGGGTCAGCAGCGTGTCGCGCCCGAACGGCAGCACACACGCGGGGCCGCCGTCATCGCTCGCGGCCAAGGCCAGACACAGCGCGGTGACCCCGGGTCCCGTGCCCGTTGTCCGAACCTTCACTTCCGCCTGTGCTACGGCCATCGCCCCTAGACCCCCGATGGTCCGCGAACGACCGCGACCACCGATGACACGAGACGGTCATCGGTCGTTCGCGCGCAGTTCACGCCGCGGGAGGGTAACACGCCCCGGCCCGTCCCCGATGCAGGCTGGGATGGCGTGTCGGACGGGTACACAGGCCGAGGATCAGGTCGCTGGTGTGAGCACGACCGCCTCGACCGGATCCAGCGTGCCGTCGAACGCAGCGCCCTCACGTCGGCGGCGTGTCGCCACGAGGACGGTCCACGCACCGTCACCTGGGACGCGCACCGCATCCTCGCTGAAGTTCGCCAGGACGCGGCGAGTCCCCGTCTCGCCCTGGCGATCGTAGGCGAGCACACCCTCCGGCGCGTCGCCCAGCACGAGCCCGCCGCCGTGCAGCGCGGGCTCCGCCCGGCGCGTGCGCAGCAGCCGACGGTACAGCGCGGCAATCGAGTCCCGGTCGCGGCGCTGGGCTGCAGCGTTGCGTGTCCCAGGCTCCGGTGGCCAGGGCAGCCAGGGCTCGCCGCCCCAGCCGTGGCCGGCGTCGCCGTCCCACGGGATGGGCGCGCGTGCCGGATCACGGCCGCCCGGGTCCACCACGCGGTCCGGCGGGACCACCGCGTCCTCCAGCCCGAGTTCCTCGCCGGCGTACAGGAACGGCGTGCCCCGCAGCGTCAGCAGCACGACCGCCGCGACGCGGGCACGACGCTCGTCACCGCCGTGGCGGGTGCGGTGACGGGACACGTCGTGGTTGGACAGCACGAGGGTCGGCCAGGTTCCGGTCTCGCTCGCCGTCGTCTCGATCGTGGCGATCTCGGCGCGGAAGGCGGTGGCGCTCCACGGCGCCCAGAGCAGGTTGAAGTTGAAGGCAAGGTGGAGCTGGTCGGCGCCCGCGTGGGCGAGGATCTCGTGCGGGTCGGACAGGTTGACCTCGCCCACCATGACGCGGTCCCCGTCGTAGCTGTCGAGCACCCCGCGGATCTCCCGCAACCACTGGTGGGTCAGGGGATCGTGGTGCCAGCCCACCCGGCTGCCCTCGCGGTCGTTCGGGTCGTCGGGGAGCGTCGGGTCCTTGCCGATCAGGTGGATGACATCGGCGCGGAACCCGTCGACGCCGCGATCCAGCCAGAAGCGCAGTGCGTCGTGCATCGCGCTGCGCACCGCGGGGTTGTTCCAGTTCAGGTCCGGCTGCTGCGGCAGGAAGTGGTGCAGGTAGTACTGGCCCGTCCGCTCGTCGAGCGTCCACGCGGGGGCGTCACGGAACGCCTGGCGCCAGTTGTTGGGCTCGTCGCGCCAGATGTACCAATCGCGGTAGGGGTTGTCGCGCGAGCCCCGCGAGGCCATGAACCAGGGGTGGCGTTCGGACGTGTGGTTGGGGACCCAGTCCAGCAGGACGCGCAGGCCGCGGCCGTGGGCGGCTTCGACGAGGTCGTCGAACTCGTCGAGGGTGCCGAACACCGGGTCGACGTCCGTGTAATTGGCGACGTCGTAGCCGAAGTCGGCCATGGGGGAGGGGTGGATGGGGGAAGTCCAGAGCCCGTCGACCCCGAGCCAGGTCAGGTGGTCGAGGTGCTGGCGGATCCCGAGCAGATCGCCGACACCGTCACCGGACGCGTCGGCGAACGACCGCGGATAGATCTGATAGATGACCCCGCGCTGCCACCACCTGAGCTCCATCGCGCTGGTCAGCTGGCGAGCGGCAGCTGGCAGCCGCTCGCGCGCTCCCGCATCGCCCGCTCGAGGGCCATCACCACCTCGGAGCCGTCGGCCGCCGTCGCCGTGTCAACGCAGTCGGCCACCGCAGCCATCAGGTCGTCCCGGACCAGCGCGAGCGTCACCGTGTCGGCGGTGGAGTGCTCGACCAGCGCGGTCGCCTCGGCGATCAGATCGTCGATCGGAGCCGTCAGTTCGTCCATCGAGTCTCCCGCATGCGGAATTCCACGGCTGTAACCTACTCCATGTGGGCATGGAGATGCAGCGGAGGCCACGTGCCCGAGCGGACCGTGCCGGGAGATCGTCGACGGGTCGGTCCGAACGACGCCGGCCGGTCGGTTCGTCGCCGCGGTCAGGTGCGGTTGCCACCGGCCCGCGCGAGCAGGCGGCGGATCAGCACGTCGGGCACCACCTTGGTCAGGCCTGCCCACGCTCTGTACGCCACCCCCACGACCCGGACGGAGCGTCCGGCCCGCAGCGCCGCGAGCCCCTCGGCGGCGACCTCGTCGGGTCGCAGCCACAGGCGATCGGGGATCGGCGTGCGCCTGATCCCGGCCGCGTCGTGGTAGCTGGTGCGCGTGAACCCCGGGCACAGCGCCAGCACCCGGACGCCGCTGGGCTCCAGCTCGGTGTGGATCGCCTTGCTGAAGCTCGTCACGTACGCCTTGCTGGCGCCGTAGTTGGCCCCGTTGGGGTACGGCTGCAACGACGACAGCGACGAGACGTTGATCACGCCCCCGTGGCCCCGTGCGCGCATCCCGCCCACGGCGGCGTGGGTCAGCCGGACGAGCGCCGTGATGTTCAGGTCGATCAGCGCCAGCTCCCGGTCGAGGTCGACCTCGCCGAACAGGCCGCTCGTGCCGATGCCCGCGTTGTTGACGAGTAGGTCGACCACGGCGTCGGAGTCGCGCAGGCGGTCCACGGCAGGGGCGCACCCGTCCGGGGTCGCCAGGTCGGTCGCGAGGACCTCGACGGCCACGCCGTGGCGTGCCCGGAGGTGGTCGGCCACCCGCTCGAGGCCGTCGCGGCCACGGGCGACGAGCACCAGATCAGTGCCCTCGGCAGCGAGCCGCCGGGCGAACGCCTCGCCGATGCCGCTGCTCGCGCCCGTCACGAGCGCCCGTCGCCACTCGGGCATGTCTGCTCCTCGACCTCGTCGGACGACGCCGGTGTCCACAGTGCCAGCCAGACGGAATCTACCCGCTCGCTCACCAGCCACAGCCCGCAGCCGTCGACGGCGACGCCCTCGGGCTGGGGGAGGCCGGGCAGGCCCGGCACCTCACGGGCCGACGAGTCGGCCAGCATGTCGGGAGGGGCATCCGGCAACGGCGGCGTGTAGGCGACGACGTGGTCGTAGGTCCGTAGCACCACCACACCAGCGCCCGCGGCGCCGCCCGTCTCCAGGTTGCCCACCGTGGTCGCAGCCAGGGCGATCGTGGGTCGGGCAGCTCGATCCTGCCGGTATCGCGCCGCGACCGCGAGCCCCTCGGGGTCCCGGCCCTCGATGCCCTCGACGACGATCCTGACCGTGCCGCCGTCAAGGGTGTCGACGGCCACCACGCCGTCCGTACCTGGCCCATCGTCCAAGACGTAGACCCAGCCCGGATTGCGTACGATTGCCGCCACACCGCTGGCTTCTCCGACGAGCGCATCATCGAAGTCGCCGGCGATGAACGGCTCTGGATCATCTCGAGCCTGGGACGATCTGGATGGTGGCGGGAACGTGCGGTGGGTCGGTGGAACGCGTTCGGCGTGCTCCACGGGCCCTGGCACGACCCCGCGACATGCGCTGAGCACGCTGACCAGCACGAGCAGCGCGACCACCATGCCGCGACGGTGGCCCTGCCCATCCCGCCTGGGCAGGGCCACTGATCGCAGCGTGGAGCCACCGTGCCTGACCGGGCGTGACGGCACATCGTCAAAATGCGCGAAGTCTCTGCCCGGCGGAGCCGGTCAGCCAGCCGTTCGCGGAACCAGGCCCCGCGAAGTCCTCCACAGGGCCCCACCGGCGCGCACCGACCACCGCGCAGTCGTCACGAGGTGGCCCGGACGACGTGGTCAGCGGCGCCCATCCAGGTCCTTGACGACCTCGCCGTCCTTGATGACAAGTCGGACCCGGTCGTGGTCGTCGAAGCGATCGGGGTCGGCGAGCGGATCGAAGTCGACGCCGATGCAGTCCGCGAGCTTGCCCGGCGCAAGCGTCCCAAGGCGGTCCGAGATGCGCAGGATCTCGGCATTGGTCCGCGTGGCCGAGACGATCGCGGCCATGGGGGAATGCAGCTTCGACCTGAGCGCGAGCTCGAGCCCTCGGCGGTTCTGCTCGGGTCCGAGCAGGTCCGTGCCTGAGCCGACGCGCACACCCGCCTCGAGCGCGATCAGCACCGCCTTGCCCATCGCCTCCTCGACCCCCTGGACGCGGGGGACCACGTAGTCGCCCAGGCCGTAGCGCTCGTACTCCGTCGACAGTAGGTGGATCACGGCCAGGGTGGGGACCAGCGCGGCACCCGCCGTCGCCATCCGGGCCGCGGTGGCCTCGTCGAGGAACGTTCCGTGCTCGAAGCACTCGAGCCCGGCCTCGAGGCCACGCAGGATGCCGTCGGTGTTGTGCGCATGGGCGGTCACGTAGGTGTCGCGGGCCTGCGCCTCCTCGACCGCCGCGCGAAGCTCGTCGACCGTGAACTGCACGTCCTCGAGACGGTCGGTGAGCGACACGACGCCGCCGGAGACGCACACCTTGATCTGGGTGGCGCCGTGCCGGAAGGCATTGCGGGCGGCGATCCTGACCTGGTCGGGACCGTCGCACCGCGCGCTCGGCTGCGACAGGCCCGGCAGGCCGGTGTAGTGCTGGTGGTGCGGGATGAACGGGGGGCCGAACTCGCCGTGGCCGCCCGTCTGCGACAGCATCGGGCCGCTGGGGAACAGGCGCGGACCGGGGACCATGCCCGCCTCGATGGCGCGTGCAAGTCCGCCGTCGGCACCCGCCACCTCGCGGGCGGTGGTGTGCCCGGAGGCCAGGCACAGCTCGGCGTTGCGGAACAGGTGTGCGGCGAGCAGCGCGGGGGGCATCACGCCGAGGGTGTCGCCCTCCACCAGGCCCATGTGGGTGTGGGCGTCGATCAGCCCCGGCAGGACGACCAGGTCGGTCGCGTCGATCGAGGGGCCGGTGCCGCCCGTCGCCGCGCCGACCGCGGTGATCCGATCGCCGTCGACCGTGACCGTGCCGTCGTCGAGTGGGTCGCGCCCGGTGCCGTCGATGACGGACCGGGCCAGCACGCGGTACGCCATGCGGGTCCCTTCTCACGGGGTCTTCGAACCTACACCGACCGCGACGCGACGACCTGCGTGGCATCGGATCTCGACGCGGACGTGCCCCAGCGCAACCTTCGGGCGCCCAAGGGCAGTGTTTCAACGCTTTTCACGGGCAGGCCATTACAGCAGGTTGCCTAATGCGCACGTTGTGGAAGACTTGGCGGGGCCTGGTTCCGCTGACGACTGGCGGACCGGCTCCGCCGGAGGGAGCTCAGGGAGGCGACCACAGGCGAGACGGTGTGGGGGCGGATGGAACGTGACGCAGTCCCGTGTCGTACCGCTGGATCGCACGAGCCCCGTCCCACTGTGGGCACAGCTCGAGTCCGAGCTACGGCGGCGCCTGGCGGACGGTGAGTTCAGCCGGCGGTTCCCGACCGACCGTGAGCTCGTCGAGACCTACGGGATCAGCCGGCACACGGCCCGCGACGCCGTTGACCGCCTGTGCGCGGCGGGCCTGCTGGAACGGCGGCGTGGACGCGGCACGTTCGTCCGCCAGGAGTTCGAGCAACCGGCCGGTGCGCTGTACGCGTTGTTCCGGTCAGTGGAGGCCCAAGGGGTCGAGCAGACGATCGACCTGCGGGAGCTGGCCGAGAGCACTGACGCCGACGCCGCAGGCCACCTTGAGCTCCCGCCAGATGCCCCGCTGATCCTGGTGGACCGCATCCGCCTGGCCGGCGGCGTGCCGCTGGCCCTCGACCGGCTCTGGCTGCCGGCGGACGTCGGGCGTCCGCTGCTCGACGCCGACCTCCGCTACGGGGTCCTGTACCACGAGCTGTCACAGCGTTGCGGCGTGACCGTCGTGGGCGGCTGGGAGCGCATCCGGCCGGCGATCCCCACCCCGCACGACTGCGAGGCGCTCGACATGCCATCCGACACAGCAGTGTTCACGATCGAGCGCCTCGGTCGGACGGCTGAGCGTCCCGTGGAGTGGCGCGTCAGCAAGGTCCGCGGTGACAGCTACAGCTTCGTGACGACGTGGGACCCCCGAACGGGGGTCGACCGCATCCCGAGCTGGCAGGCCGGCACGAGGAGCGTAGGTCACCCGCAGGCGCGGTAGGCGTACGGGTAGGGGTTGACGTTGCCACTGCCGCCCGGCTGCACCTCGAAGTGCAGGTGGGGGATGCCGGCGGCGTTGCCGGTGTCGCCGACGTAGGCGATGTGCTGGCCGGCGGACACCTGCTGGCCGACCGACACCCCGGACTTGTACCCCGACAGGTGGGTGTAGTAGTAGACGTTGCCACTGTCGCCGTGCAGGTACAGAGAGATCCCGCCCAGCGAGTTGCCGTCCATCCGGGTGATGGTGCCGCGCTCGTACGCGTAGCTCGGCGTGCCCATCGGCGCGAGGATGTCGACGCCGAGGTGGGACCGCCCGCCCGAGCGCGGTGCGCCGTAGGTGTCGGTGTAGTTGCGCGGCTGGCCGACGGGGCAGGCGATGCCTCCGTTGACGGGAGCCGAGCCGCCTCCGCCTCCGGCGTCCGCTGGGGTGGCCTGGCCGCCGCCGTCCTGCTCGCTTGCGGCGCGCTGCTCCGCCCTCCTGCGCTCCTCCGCCCTCCGGCGCTCCTCCGCCCTCGTGCGCTCCTCGGCGAGGCGCGCCCGCTCCTCGGCGATCTGCTGGTCGAGCTCATCGACCGCGGCCTCGGCCTCGGCGACTTTCTCGCGCGCCTCGCGCTTCGTGGCGGTCAGCTCATCGGTGCGTTCCTTCAGCTCGTCGGTTGCGGACTGCAGCTGCGAAGAGAGCGCGGCGGTGGTCCGCGACGCGCCCTGAGCCGCTTCCTGCTCCGCGCGGCTGTCCTCGGCCAGCAGCGTCAGCAGGCGTGCGCGCTCGGTCAGATCCTCGAGGCTGTCACCGTTGAACATCAGGAGCAGAGGATCACCACCGCTGCCGCTCTTGTAGGCTTGCTTGTAGCGTTCGGCGACCTGGGTGCGTGCCTGCCGTGCCGTGCGACGCTCCGTACGCAGACGCTCGTCGAGGTGCTCGATCTCCGCCGCCCGTTGCTCCCGCGCGACCCGCAGTGCCTCGATCCGCGACAGCAGCGTGGTCAACTCGGACTGCAGCTCCTGCTGGCGCTGTGCCGCCTCGTCACGCTTCCGCTGGGCCTCGTCGAGGTCCAGCGGCTCGGCGCCGGCGATCGACGCGACCGACAGCAGGCCGGCGAGCAGCAACGCGAGCATCGCCAGGCGACCGCGAGCTCCGTGCACGGCGGTTCGCAGCATGGGGGCGCTACGCATATGCGAGAACGGTACGTACGCGCCGAAGTGGGCGTACACCGCCGATCGGACACGTAGGACAGGTCGCTGGGACGCTTCACGACGGTCACGAGGCCGTCGCCGGTACCGTCGCCGCGATGGCGATCCACCCGCTGGGCAGCAGGCGCTCGCCGTACGCGGCGAGCATCGTGGCCTCGAACCCCGCCGCCTCGAGCAGGTCGGTGACCGTCGCCGCACGGTACAGGCGCAGGTGGTGGACCTCGTCGGACCGCCGATACACGTCGCCGTCGCGGGTGAACAGCACCATGCGGCGCTCCAGGGTCGCGGTGCCGTCGTCGTCGGTCGCCTCGCGCGACTCGAAGTGCATCGTGTAGGCGGCGGTGTCCGTGAACCCGGTCCGACGGCCGTCGGGTCCACCCCGGCCCGGTGTGGCGATGTCGAACAGGAACACGCCGCCCGGTGCCAGCTCCGTGCGCACCCGGTCGATCAGGTGCGCCAGCTGGTCGACGCCCGCGCGTGCGTCGGCGGCGTAGTTGACGACCTCACCGATGGCCGTGACCGCCACGGCGGGCGGCAGGGCGGCGTCCCATACCGAGCCCTGGACGAACCGCGCACCCGGGACGTTGGCCCGTGCTAGCTCGACCATCGCTGCCGACAGGTCGATGCCGAGCACGTCGTAGCCGGCGTCGACCAGGACCCCGGCCAGCGCACCTCCGCCGCTGCCGAGATCGACGATCGTGCCGCTGTGGTGCCCTGCGTCGGCGAGCCGGCGCAGCAGCACGCCGGCGGCGCTGCGGGCCACGTCGGTGAAGTCGGCCTCGTGGACCGCCGCGAGCTCGGCGTCGTAGAAGGGCTCGATCATCGGTCGCATCATGCCGCACGCCCGGCGCCGGCGCGCGGGTCGACATCCGCCGTGGGGGTCACCCCGTTCGACTGCCATCACGCGGTCCGGTTCCGTGCCCACCTCATTCGCCCAGCTTCGAGGTGGCACGTCAGCGCGTGCGCGACCGTGCGCTTCTGGCGGCCCGGCGTTGGCACCCCCAACGACCGGTCAGGCACCGCCCTAGCGTGCCAGGACCTCGACGAGGTTCGAGTAGCTGACCCGTCCGCCCGTAGGCGGCGATCGAGCCTGCCCCGAGACCGACCACGCCGATCTCTGCGTCTGCGGCGGCGGCGGGCAACCAGTTGCCCAGCGGGCCATCGGCGTGAAAGTACGAGAGCGGACCCTGCCGGGCAGGATCATCGGACTGGATCCCGTGCACCGTCGTTCCGCTGGACAGCGTCGTCTCGTCGCCCGACGTCACCGGGCGTCGCGGCTACCGACAGCGGCAGCGCGAGCACGGGTAACACGTACAGGAGGAGGTGTAACCGGACCTGGATCGACGGTCGGAGGCGGTTCGTCGCCACGTGCGTATAGAGGTAACCCAGCAGCAGAGCCGTCTGGAAGAACAGCACGCTGGTCGTCCACACCGCCGCGGAACCACCGAAGTCCGGCAGCACCATGCGTGACGCGAGTGGCTGTACGGCGAAGCAGCGTCGCGGATACGAAGATGGCCGCGGTGAAGGCAATCGGCGCTCGGTCGCGTCGTCGCCCGATGTGCGCCGTGTCCGGGCGACCGGTGACCGGGCCGACACGCGTGGTCGGTGACGAGGTGAAGGAGCTCACGTCGGTTGCGAGCCTCCGGGGAGACGTCAGCTGGCACGAGCGCACACCCGCCACCCGCCGTGCCGAAGTGCTGCGCCGGACCAGACTACGCGGCTGCCGGCGTCTGCGTCGAGTTCTCGGCTGACAGGCGACCCCGCCTGTCGCCGCCGGCCGCTCTCGTCAGATGGCGGGCGCCTCGCCATAGATGCCGAACACGTTCATCGCGGGCGCAGATCTCCCCGAGCGTGGCCTCCGCGCGGACCGTGTCCATTACGATCGTTCCAGTGCTGTTCCCGAAGGTGTTGTGGCCGGGTCTGGCCAATGGGTCCGTGCAGCTGGCGTTCCGCAGGTGGAGGCGACCGACCGTCCGGGCCGGTGGGACGCTGCGTTCGCCGGTCGGGGTGCTGGCGATCGACGAGGTCCGCGCCATCGAGCCCTGCGAGATCACCGACGCGGACGCGGTCCGCGCGGGCCACGCCGACCGGCAGGACGTCCTCGACGCGCTGCAGCCTGGCGCGGATCGCACGCTGTACCGCATCGCGTTCCACGTCGTGGGCGACGATCCGCGCATCGTGTTGCGCTCGCAGGCGGACCTGGGTGACGCGGACATCGTGCACCTGGCGGATGCGCTCGACCGCCTTGACGCGGCGAGCGCCGATGGCGCGTGGACGCGCGACGTGCTGGAGCAGATCGCGCGCCGGCCGTCCGTCCGCGCGCCGGATCTCGCGGCCGAGGCCGGACAGGAGACGCTTCGCTTCAAGCGCCGGGTCCGCCGCCTGAAGGAGCTGGGCCTCACGGAGAGCCTCCGCATCGGCTACCGGCTCTCGCCGCGCGGCCGTGCCCTGTTGAGACGGTTGCGTGCAGGGTGAGCAGGATCCGTACACCGGCGGCGACACGTCCAGGGCGCCAACGTCACGGCGTTACCGGTGGTGCCTCAGCGCCCTCGGCGGCATCCGGCACGTCAGGGTTCTGCGCGCCGGCCCCGTTGGTCCCGTCTGCGTCCACGTTGCCTTCCGCCGTGCCCGCATCGGAGTCGCCCGGACTCACGTCGGTCTGATCGGCGCCGTCGCCGGTCTGGTCCGCGCCTCCGTCGACGTCCTCCGAGCTCCTATCGTCCTGGGTTCCATCCCCACCCACGGCGGGCTCGGTAGGTTGCTCGGCGGGCGCGTCGCCCGGCTCGCTGTCCGGCGTCATCTCGGACGCGGCCGGTACGTCAATGCTCGGCGGCGGGCTGTCGGGCGTCGGGATGCCCAGCTCCCGCTCGAACCGCGTGAGCTCATCGCTGAACAGCCGGGCGGCGGCCAGCTCAGTGACCTCCCACTCGCGGAGCCTGAGGTCCGCCAACCTGACAGTCCCATCGTTCAGCCGCATCTCGTCGCTTGTCCGGAGGCGGAATATCTGCTCGGTGGTCGGCGGCGGGCCCTCCGTCCCGTCTTCCTGGCCGTCAGGCGCCTCCTCGACGGGACCCGGCCGCGCCCTGAGGATCATGGCCCCTCGCAGCACCGCGATGCGCTGGCTGCCGTCAGGGTCGAACTTGACCCGGAAGACGCTGCGCTCGACCTCCAGCGTCTGTTCTCCGGCCTCGAGGACGAGGGGGTCACCTCGTGGACGAGTCACCCGGCACACGGCCGTGCCGTTCGCGTAGCGCAGCGGATGGGTTCCGCCGTCCGAGACGGTGACCTCGGCTGTCTGGGACAGCCGGCATGCCACACCGGTGGCGGACAGCTCGAACTCCATCACGCCGGTCTCGTCCGTGGTGAGCACGGCGCCGGGTCGGATGTCGTCGCCACCCGAGGCGATGTCGCCGTTCATGCGGCTCTCCACGCTGAAGATCCGCGTGATCTCTCCGAGCGCCGCCGAACCCGCCGTGCAGGCGGTCAGCAAGGCGAGGCAGATCGCGGTCGCCAACCAGTGCGGTCGTATGGCCCTATGCCCGGACAGCATCGATGACCTCCCGTATCGTCGAACTCGAGTTGCCGATGCTGATCAGCAGGACGGCGAGCAGGATCCGATAGACCACCGTCTCGACCGTGCCTGCCCTGGAGGCCCACGGACCGCGGGCCGCCTGCATGTGCGTGGCGCCGCTGCCACCGGGAACGCCCGGCAGCCGGGCCGCCGAGCCAGCCAGTCCGGCCCACAGGAGCCTGGCGCCGTAACGCAGTCGTTCGTGCAGCGCACGAGCGGCCTGGCGCGCGGTCGTTCCGCGACCGGCCAGGGGCGGGCGGTCATCGAGGCGGTGCAGGTGGATCGCACGCAGCGTCGCGGCGAGCAGCATCGCGAGGAGCAGCGCGACAAGGGGGTGGGACGGTCGCACCAGGTACCCGCTGATCGAGCGGTAGAACACCGCCTCGAGCAGGCGCGGGACGGGCTCGTCCTTGAGGCCGTTCTGCATCTGCAGCAGCTCGAACCGGGCACTGTTCGCCGTCGCCAGATCACCCGCCTGCTTGGCGCTGTCCTCGAGCAGCGCCAACGTCTCCAGGCGAGCAACCGATCCCCGGATGCGCTGGACGTCGTCGAGGTCCATCAACAGGGCCGGCACACGGACGGACTCCATGAACAGATCGGCGTCCGCGTCGATGATCGCGTCGCCCAACGACAGCGTTTCGGTGCCGGTGAGGGCCGAGAGCGAGAGCCCACCGACCAGGTCGGCGGCGCCGAGGTCGACGGCTCCCGACACACGGGCGCGCTCCAGAGACATCAGACCGTAGCTCTGGACGAAGCGGAAGGCGGTCGCGCCCCCGAACGCCGCGGCATCGAAGATCGCGTCGTCGTTGAAGACCGCGAGGGTGAAGTCGGCTCCGCGGTGGAAGTTGGCCCCCTCGAAGATGGCTCTGCCGTCGAACCTGGCCTGGCTGAAGACCGCAGTTCGGTTCGCGTGTGCACGGGCGAATGCGGCGTCGCCTCGGAAGGTGCTCATCGAGAAGTCCGCTGCCTGCGCGAACACGGCACGATCGAGACGTGCGTCGCCCACGAACTCGGACTCGACGAACGACGCGTTGCCGGCGACATGGGCGTTGCGCGCCGTGAACCAGCTCCGGAATCGCGTTCGGTCGAAGCCCGCCTGACGCCCGAACGTCGTGAGGTCCAGGTCCGTCGTGCCGGCGATCTCGGTCCGCTGCCCCACGGGAGCCTGCAGCAGGAACGCCTCGCGGAACGAGGCCCGATGCAGGTCCAGCCCGCCGTCGATCCGTGTGCCGCTGAGGTCCACGATGCGCTCGAAGATCACGTCGGAGCCGAGCAGCGAGCCTGAGATCGTGCAGTCGTTGCAGCGCACGGGGTACCCCACACGTTCGAGTTCCCGCAGATCGACGGTTCCTTCGACGTCGACGTGCTCCTCGTCGATGCCCGCTGCGCCGACCCGCCGGACGAAGTCCTGTGCCGACATCGTCTCCCGCGATGTCGGCTGCGCGGACGCGGGGCACGCCACCAGCACCAGGAGCACGGCGAGGCACGACGTGTGCAACAGACGGCCCGGGTGGCGCATGAGGACGCGCCCAGCCCTTTGGCTGGATGTGCGATCGTCGTCTCTTCCTTCGCCGAGACACCGGCGTCCTCCATCCGAGGTAGCGCGGGCCGCCGCCCGTGCGCTACAGAAGAGAGACGCGAACGTACGCTGCTGATACGGCCGATCAGCGAGGGTCGGCGACTACAGGGCGGGCGCCTCGCGGTAGGTGCCGAACACGTCCTTCATGGCCGCGCAGATCTCCCCGAGGGTCGCCTTGGCGCGGACCGTGTCCATGATCACGGGCACGAGGTTGGTCTCGGTGCCGCACGCGGTGCGCAGCTTGTCGAGCGCGTCCTCGACCGCCGCGGCGTCGCGTCGGCCGCGGTATGTGGTCAGGCGAGCGTTCTGGGCCTGCTCGACGTCGTGGGAGATCCGCAGGATCTCGAGCTCCGTGTCGGTGTCCTCCGCATGGCTGTTGACCCCGACGATCCTCTTTGTGCCGCGCTCGAGTTGCTGCTGGTAGCGGAACGCCGCATCCGCGATCTCCGAGGAGAACCAGCCGGACTCGATGCCACGCAGCAGGCCGCCGGTGACGGTGCCGTCGTCGGACAGCTCGAGGATACGCGCGAAGTAGTCCTCCGCCTGCTGCTCGACGGTGTCGGTCATCCACTCCACGAACCACGAGCCGCCGAGCGGGTCGATCGTGTTGGTGACCTCGGTCTCCTCGGCGATCACCTGCTGGGTGCGCAGCGCCACTCGCGCAGCGTGGGCGCTGGGCAACGCGAGGACCTCGTCGAGTGCGTTGGTGTGCAGCGACTGGGTACCGCCCAGCACGGCGGCCAGCGCCTCGATCGCGGTGCGCACGATGTTGTTGTCCGGTTGCTGTGCGGTGAGGCTGACGCCGGCGGTCTGCGTGTGGAACCGCAGCAGCATCGCCCGGTCGGTCCTCGCGCCGTAGCGGTCGCGCATCCAGCGCGCCCAGATCCGCCGTGCCGCCCGGAACTTGCCGATCTCCTCGAAGAAGTCGATGTGGCTGTCGAAGAAGAACGACAGACGCGGCCCGAAGTCGTCGAGGTCGAGGCCGCGCGACTGGCCGAGCTCGACATAGCTGAAGCCGGCAGCGAGCGTGAACGCAAGCTCCTGCGCCGCCGTCGAACCCGCCTCGCGGATGTGGTACCCCGAGATCGACAGCGGGTGGTACCGCGGCATGTGCTCGGTTGTGAACTCCATCAGGTCGCCGATGAGCCGTAGGTGCGGCTCCGGCGGGAAGAGCCACTCCTTCTGCGCGATGTACTCCTTGTGGATGTCGGTCTGCAGCGTGCCGCCGAGGTCCGCGAGGTCGAAGCCCTGCCGTTCGGCGGCGACGCAGTACATGGCGAAGATCACGACGGCCGGCGCGTTGATGGTCATCGACGTCGTGATCTCGCCGAGCGGGATGCCGTCGAACAGCCGCTCCATGTCGTCGAGCGTGTCGACGGCGACCCCGCAGTGGCCGACCTCGCCGAGGCTTTCGGGCTCGTCGGAGTCGCGGCCCATCAGCGTCGGCATGTCGAAGGCGACCGACAGGCCGTGCTGGCCGGCGTCGAGCAGGTCGTGGTAGCGCCGGTTGGTGTCGCCGACGCTGCCGAAGCCGGCGAACTGGCGGATCGTCCACGGCCGCCCGCGGTACATCGACGGGTAGACACCCCGGGTGAACGGGAACGCGCCAGGCAACCCCATCCGCTCAGGGTCCGGCGTGTAGTTGTGAGGCCCCACGAGCGGCGGCACCTCGACGTCGGACAGGGTAGTGTACACCTCGTCGGGATCCCGGCCGGCGCGCCGCATCGACGCGGCATAGGCCTCCCGCCACGCCTGCGCGCTGGTGGACACCTCACCGGCACCGTCGCTGGTCGGATCGGGTGGTGCGTCGGCGGTCACGTGCGCTCCAGGTTCCGGGTCGGCTCCTTTCCAGTGTCGCCACCCGCCACCCCGCGTCAACGCCACCACCCCGACGTTCGCCCCCACCCCCACGTGCGGCCCCTCACCTTCGGTCCTGGAGTTCGGGGTGTGGGCGGAAGTTCGGGTGGTGCGCGATGTGTGCGCCTCACCTCGGTGTGCGCTCCGCCTTGACGTGTGCGCCGCCACCCCGGCGGCCGCACGTGGGTATGGTATCGCTGCCCGTGGCGGGTGCGCCACGGGGCGATCCGCTCCGCTCGAGACACTGGTGGCCGGCACAGCGATGGACGAGTTCGTCGACGCCTACGCCGTCCTGGGGGTACGCCCGTCGGCGGATCACGACACCCTCAAGGCCGCGTACCGCCGCCTCGCCGCGCGTCACCACCCCGATCACGTGCCTGACGACGAGCGCGCCCAGGCGACCGCCCGGATGCAGCGGATCAACGTGGCGTACGGCCTGGTGGCCGAGCCCTCCCGCCGGCGCCAGTACGATCAGCTGCGGGCGCTCCACCGTGCGCGCGGGTCGATCCGCGACGCCGAGGACCTCTGGTTGCAGCTGCTGCGGTCCGCCGGTCGATGGGTGGGACGGCAGAGACTGCAGACGCGTGGCGGCTGGTACCGCGCCGGCTACGCACTCGGTCGCTGGCTGCGCGAGTGAGCCTCGGTGCTCAGGCGCGCGGCGATGGGCGCCGGAACGTCACAGCCAGCCGCGATTCCGCCCGAGGTTGGCCGCCTCGGTGCGGTTGCGGGCGCCGAACTTCCGATGGCCAACGACAGGTAGTTGCGCACGGTTTCCTCGGCCAGGTGGAGCGCCGCAGCGATCTCGCTGTTCGGGCTGCCCTCGCGGCGTGGCGGGGAAGCCGGCCTGCTGGTGGACCACGCCGAGCCGTCGCGGGTGGAGGCGTCCAGTGGGTCGTCGCCGTCGATACGGATACGTCCCGCGGTGGGGCGCAGCAGCCCGGGTCAGCGCGCCGCCGAGGTGATCCTGGCCGAGGTCGGCCCCGACATGGGTCGCTTTCCGTCCTCGGCGCACCTGGCGTCGTGGGCGGGCATGTGCCCCGGCAACAACGAGTCGGCCGGCAAGCACCACTCCGGCAAACCCGCAAGGGCTCCCGGTGGCTGCGCACGGCGCTGGTCGAGGCCGCCCATTCCGCCGCGCGCAGCAAGCACACCTACCTGTCGGCGCAGTACGCGCGGATCAGGGGACGCCGAGGCCCACGCAAGGCCGCGGTCGCGGTCGGGCACTCCATTCTGGTGATCGCCTACCACCTGCTCGACCGCAACCAGCCCTACGCCGACCTCGGCGGCGACTACTTCACGCAGAGGCAGTCGACCGAAGCGTACAAGCGCCGGCTCATCCGCCAACTCCAACA
>DATHVN010000154.1 GCA_035461305.1 Euzebyales bacterium
CGATCGTGCTTCTGCTGTACCGCAACCGGGCGTCGGTGAACATCGACGAAGCCGACCTGATGAAGTACTGATGCGCGCCGCGACCGCGCGGCGTCACGCCGCCGTGCCGCCGATGCTCACCGCCCACCCCACGACCGCACCGTCACCGGTGCCGGCGCAGGAAGGAGTCTGACGCATGGCGCAGTACGCGTGGCTCGTCCCAGTGCTGCCCGCGGTGTCTGCGCTGATCATCTGGCTGGTCGGCAGACGGCTGGCCAAGGGCGGCGCGTTGGTCGGCATCGCCGCGGTCGGCCTGGCCTTCCTGATCGCGATCGGTGTCGCGGCCGAGGTGTTCTCCGCCAACGTCGACGCCACTCTGGCGGCCGAGGCCCACCACGGGGAGGGCACCGGCACCGAGGAGGAGCACGGCAGGGAGGGGGCGGCAGAGGAGGGCCAGGCCGCCGCCGGCGTCGAGGTCGCCTCGACAACCGACGCGCTGATCGCCACCGCGGAGGATCAGGCCGAGGGTGCCGTCGAGCTGGCGGCCGGGACCGGGGCGTTCCTCTACGAGGCCGGCACGGACATCACCGGCATGGAGCAGGCACCGTTCGACGCCGGCATCCGCGTCGACGGGCTCACCGCGATGATGTTCCTGTTGGTCACCTTCGTCAGCCTCATGGTCCAGATCTACTCGCTGGGCTACATGGAGGGTGACTCGCGCTTCACGTGGTTCTACACGATGCTCAGCATCTTCACGATGTCGATGCTGCTCCTTGTCATCACCAACAACATGATGCTGTTGCTCGTCGGATGGGAGCTGGTCGGGGTCTGCTCGTTCCTGCTCATCGGCTTCTGGTGGGAGGAGAAGGTCAACTCCGACGCCGCGATCAAGGCGTTCCTTACCACGAAGTTCGGCGACGTCGGCCTGGTCGTCGGCGTCGTCACGCTGTGGGCAATGTTCCGCACGTTCAACATCGGCGAGATCATCGCGATGGTCGGCGAAGGCACGCAGGCCGGCGGCGCCGCGCTGGACAGCGGCCTGCTGACGTTCGCGCTCGTCGCCATGTTCATCGGCGCGATCGGCAAGTCGGCGCAGTTCCCACTGCACACCTGGCTGCCCGACGCGATGTCCGGCCCGACGCCGGTCAGTGCGCTCATCCACGCCGCGACCATGGTGACGGCCGGCGTGTTCCTGATCGCCCGGCTCTACCCGATCTTCCAGGAGTCGGCGACCGCCCAGGGCGTGATCGCCGTCATCGGTGCGATCACGTTGCTCTCCGCCGGTCTGCTGGCGCTCGTGCAGGACGACGTCAAGCGCGTGCTGGCCTACTCGACCGTGTCGCAGCTGGGCTACATGATCGCGGGCCTGGCGTTCAGCTACACCGCGGGCATCTTCCACCTGTTCACCCACGGGTTCTTCAAGGCCCTGCTGTTCCTCGGCGCCGGGTCGTTGATCCACGCCGTGCACTCCAACAACATGAGCGACATGGGCGGCCTGCGGAAGTCCATGCCCTACACGTACGCCACGTTCGTGATCGGGTCGCTGGCGCTCATGGCGATCCCGCCGCTGGCCGGGTTCTGGTCGAAGGACGAGGTGCTGGTCGCCGCGTTCGATGCCCGTGGCTACACCGGGAACCTGGTCACGATCCTCGGGGCCGTGGGCGGATTCGTGACGGCCCTGTACATGACCCGGACGCTGTGGCTGGTGTTCGGCGGGGAGTACCGGGGACACGGCCACCCGCACGAGAGCCCGACCACGATGACCTGGCCCCTGGTCGCACTGGCCGTGCCGGCCGCGGTGATCGGGTTCGTCAACCTGCCGTTCCCGGGGCTCCACGAGCGCGGGTTCGCCGCATGGACGATGTTCTCGACCGAGTACTTCCTCGCGCACCCGGCCGAGTTCAACATCCTGGTCGCCGGCGTCTCGACGTTGTTGGCTCTCGGCGCCGTCGGCCTGGGGACCGTGTGGTACCGCGAGGCGCCGTCGCTCGAGCGTGACCCGCTGCTGAACATGGGCGTGGCCACACGCGCGCTCGAGCGCAAGTACTACCTGGACGACCTGTACACCGACCTGATCGTGCGCACGGCCATCCGCGACAAGTTGGCCGCCGCCGCGTACTGGAGCAATCAGCAAGTCATCGACCGGACCGTCTACGGCGTCGGCGTCGCCGTGAACCGTCTGGCACGGTACGTCTACGACATCGGCGACCAGAAGGGCATCGACGCCGGAATCAACGGCCTGGGGCTGTCGACGATGTGGTCGTCGGCGAAGGTCCGGTTGGCTCAGAGCGGCAACGTGCAACTCTACGCCGGCGCCATGTTCACCGGCGTGGCGGTGCTCGCCATCGTCTTCGCGGTCGCCTGACGGCCGCCGGGGAACCGGTCCCACCGGCATCGACGACACGACAGACCCAAGCAGCAACCAGCGGTAGGCACGGACAACCTCAAGCAGCGACAGCGGTAGGTCACGGAAAGGGAACGAAGCCACATGAGTTGGGAAAGCTCAGCGCTCACCATCACGGTGTTCCTGCCGCTCGTCGGCGCGGCGATCATCGCGCTGATCCCCAAGGAGCGGGAGGAGAGCGCGCGGCCCGTTGCACTGATCGTGTCGGCGATCGGCTTTGCGCTGTCGCTGCTGATCCTCGCCGGCTACGACTTCGGCGCGCGCGGCCTGCAGTTCGTGGCCGACACCTCGTGGCTGTCGGTCATCGGCGCCAACTACCACGTCGCGATCGACGGCATCAGCCTGCCGCTGTTCGCCCTGAGCTACCTGCTGACGTTCCTGTGCAGCGTCTACGCCTACAGCTACATCGAAGATCCCGGCAAGCCCAGGGCGTTCCTGGCGCTGATGCTCGTGCTGCAGACCGGCATGGCCGGCACGTTCATCGCCTTCGATCTGGTCCTGTTCTTCATCTTCTGGGAGCTCGTGCTGGTCCCGATGTACTTCATGATCGGGATCTGGGGTGGGCCCAACCGCATCTACGCCGCGATCAAGTTCTTCCTGTACACGCTGTTCGGCAGCGTCTTCATGCTCGTGGCGTTCCTCGCGATCTACTTCACACTGCCGGAGGCCGATCGCACCTTCGACATCGTCGCGTTGACGGACCTCGCGGCCGCTGGTGCGTTCACCCGGGAGTTCCAGGTGCTCGCGTTCACCGGCGTCTTCCTGGGCTTTGCGATCAAGGTGCCGATGTGGCCGTTCCACACCTGGCTCCCCGACGCGCACACCGAGGCCCCGACAATCGGCAGCGTGCTGCTGGCCGGCATCCTGCTGAAGATGGGGACCTACGGGTTCGTGCGGATCGCACTGCCGATCCTGCCGGACGGCGCCGTGGCGTACGCGCCGATCATTGCCGTGCTGAGCGTGATCGCGATCCTGTACGGCGCGCTGTGCTGCCTGGCGCAGCGTGACCTCAAGCGCCTCATCGCCTTCAGCTCGGTCGGGCACATGGGCTTCGTGATGCTGGGCATCTCGACGCTGACGCCGCTCGGGATCAACGCCGCCGTCTTCGGCATGGTCGCCCACGGCGTGATCACCGGGATGTTGTTCTTCGTGGCCGGCAGCATCAAGGAGCGCTACCACACCCGCGAGATCGCCGAGATCGGCGGGGGGATGTTCCAGACGATGCCGCGGATGGGTGCGATCTTCGCGTTCGTGGCGATCGCCAGCCTGGGGCTGCCCGGGCTCGCGGGCTTCTGGGGCGAGATACTGGCGCTGCTCGCCGCGTTCTCGCCGGCCCCGGTGCTGGAGCCCTACCTCGGGCTGTACCGGGTGCTGATGGTGCTGGGTGCGCTCGGGACCGTGCTGACCGCCGGCTACTTCCTGTGGATGATGCAGCGCGTGATGATGGGACAGGCGCCCGACAAGTGGGAGGATGCGTCGCTGCCCGACGTCTCGCCGCTCGAGCTGGGCGCCTGGCTGCCGTTGCTCATCATGACCGGGCTGCTGGGCGTGCTGCCGGTGTTGGTGACCGGCATCACCGACTCCGACGTCAACCGCATCATGCAGGTGTTCGTCTAGGAAACCGCCGGCGATGACCAGTCCTCAGACAGCGAAGCGGTAGGACACATGACGAGTCCTCAGACAGCGAAGCGGTAGGACACATGACCAGTCCTCAGACAGCGAAGCGGTAGGACACATGACAGACGTGACCACGGTCGACCTGTTCGCGCTGGCACCCGAGCTGTCGGTGTTGACGGGAGCGCTGCTGGTGCTGCTGATCGAGCTGTTCATCCCCTCCGATCGCAAGCGTCAGGTCAACGCGATCGGCGTCATCGCCGTCCTCATCGGCCTGGCGTTCGTGATTGCGCTGGCGCTGTCGGGCGGCGACCGGGCCGCCTTCGGCAGCATGTTCGTGGTCGACACCTACGCGTTGCTGCTCAAGGGCTTCTTCTTGTCGGTGGCCCTGGTCGTGTTGTTCATCTCGTACCGTTACTTCTCCGAGTTCCGGACCTACCAGGGCGAGTACTACTTCCTCCTGCTCAGCGCGTTCCTCGGCTGCATGCTCATGACCTCGGCGCGTGATCTGGTGATGATCTTCATCGCGCTGGAGCTGGTCAGCGTGCCCGGCTTCGTCATGGCGGGGCTGCGCAAGTTCGACCTGCGCTCCAACGAGGGCGCGATGAAGTTCTTCCTGATCGGTGTGCTGTCGGTCGCCGTCCTGCTCTACGGCCTGTCGATCGTGTACGGCTTCACCGGCACGACCGACCTCGTCGGCGTCGCCGAGCGGCTGCGCCAGCTGCCGGACATCCCGCTGCTCAACGCGAGCATCCTGTTCGTGATCGTCGGGTTCGGCTTCAAGGTCTCGGCCGTGCCTTTCCACTTCTGGGCGCCCGACACCTATGAGGGCGCCCCGGTGCCCGTGACCGCGTTCCTGTCGGTGGCCAGCAAGGCTGCGGGCTTCGCGGGCCTGCTGCAGGTCTGCTTCGTGGCGTTCGAGCCGGTCGCCGACGTCTGGGCGGTGCCCCTGGGCATCATCGCGGTCGTGACGATGACGGTCGGCAACCTGACCGCCATGTCGCAGACGAACATCGTGCGCCTGCTCGCGTACTCGTCAATCGGCCACGCCGGCTACATGCTCGTGCCGTTCGCGGTGGTCAGCGCCGGCGCGACCGACCTCAACCGCACCGCGTTCGCGGCGGTGCTGCTGTACCTGCTGGCCTACGGGATCATGAACATGGGGGCGTTCGCGGTCGTCACCGCCGTGACCCGCGGCGACCCAACGCGCGAACTGACCGACTACGCCGGCCTGGGGCAGCGCTCGCCCGCCATGGCGTTGGCACTGACGATGGCACTGCTGTCGCTGGGCGGCCTCCCGCTGCTGGTCGGCTTCTGGGCGAAGTTCTTCGTGTTCCGCGCCGCGGTCGTGGCCGAGACGGGCTTCGGCGTCTTCCTGGCGTCCGCCGTCGTGGTCAACTCGGTGATCGCGATGTTCTACTACCTCAAGATCCTGCGGACGATGTGGATGGACGAGCCCGTGTCGGACGCCGAGCTGCAGCCCGGCCTTGCGTTGAACGTCGCAGCCGTCGGTCTGACGGTCCTGACTGTCGGCGCGTTCTTCGCCTTCGACCTGTTCGCCCGCGCCGCCGAACTGTCGACGGTGATCGTCGCCGCGTCCGGCTGACCTCGGCCACCGTCACGCGTGCCCAGGTGGGTCTCCGTCTACCGGCGATGCGTGTGGCAGTTGGTGCCGGGGTGCCGATGCGCGCTGCCACGGTCGGATGCGTGTGGCAGTTGGTGCCGGGGTGCCGGTGCGCGTTGCCACGGTCGGATGGGTGAGCCTTTACCCCGGCTTGACGGCGCCGTGGGGGTTCGTCGACGCCAAGGGTGACCGCATTGGCTACGGTTGTGGTTGGAGGGTCAGCCGGAGTCCGGCGAGCGGCTGGATCCGCAGAGAAGCTGACGGGACGATGTTCAAGTCACTCAAGACTGGTGTGCTGCTGGCTGCACTGTCGGGCCTGCTGCTGTTCCTCGGTCAGACGTTCTTCGATCAGACTGGGCTCATCATCGCGCTGGGTCTTGCGCTGGCGATGAACATCGGCAGCTACTGGTTCTCCGACAAGCTCGCGCTCAGGATGGCCCGCGCCGAGCCGGCCAGCCCGCAGCAGTACCCCTGGTACCACGAGCTGGTCAGCAAGCTGGTGCAGAAGGCGAACCAGCCGATGCCACGGCTGTATGTCTCGCCGTCGCCGCAGCCCAACGCGTTCGCGACCGGGCGCAACCCCCAGAACGCGGCCGTGTGCGTGAACAAGGGGCTCATCGACATCCTCGACCGCGACGAGATGGAGGCCGTGCTGGCCCACGAGCTGTCGCACGTCTACAACCGCGACATCCTGATCGGCAGCGTCGCGGCGACCATCGCGACGGCGATCACGTTCGTCGCGCGCTTCGGGTTCTTCTTCGGTGGTGGTCGCGACGGCCGCGACAACCCGATCGCCAGCCTGGCCATGATCTTCCTGGCACCGATCGCCGCGATCATCCTGCAGCTCGCCGTGACGCGCAGCCGCGAGGTCCAGGCCGACACCAGCGGCGCGGAGCTTTCCGGCAACCCGTTGGCGCTCGCCAGCGCGCTGCGCAAGCTCGAGGCGGCCGGTAGGCAGCTGGCACGCCAGGGCGTCGGTGGCACGCCGGCCGAGCAACCGACGTCGGCGTTCAGCTCGCTGTACATCTCGGCGCCGTTCGGTGGGCTGGTTCGCGGTGGCATGAGCAACCTCTTCCGCTCGCACCCCAGGACCGAGGACCGGGTGCGCAACCTCGAGTCGATCGCCCGCCGGATGGGGCAGATCGCCTGACCGTCGGGGGCGGACGAACACCGCAGTCGGCGCACCGTTGACCGCGCGCAGCCCGATCCGGGGAGACCGGGTCGTGCTGCGCCCGGTCGTCGCAGCGGACCTGCCGTGGCTGAAGACCGCGGTCTCGAGCCGGCCGCCGCGGTCCACTGGGACACCGGCGACGGCGCCGCCTGGATCGACGGGCTGCTCGACGACGACGAGGTCGCGCCATACATCATCGAGTCCGGCGGCCGGCCCATCGGCTACGCGCAGTGGGGTGAGGAGGACGACCCGGGCTACCGCAGCGCGTCGATCGATCTGTTCCTGGTGACCGACGCGCACGGCCACGGATACGGTCGCGAGGTCGTGCGGACCTTAGCGACGTGGCTGATCGGTGAACGTGGCCACCACCGGATCGAGATCGACCCGTCAGCGGCGAACGCACCCGCGATCCGCTGCTACGAGGCTGTCGGCTTCAGGCCGATCGGCATCGCGCGCCGCCGCGAGCGCGCGGCGGACGGCACATGGCACGACTCCCTGCTGATGGACCTGCTGGCCGAGGACCTCGCTGACGCGCCCGGTCGGGTGCGTGGGTGACGCCCGACCACGATCGCTCCCGGGACGGCGCCGAAGGGCCGCGCCAGCCGATCACCTGGCGGGTTCGCCGCACGCCCGGCCGGTCATCGCAGTGCGCGACGGCCGCGAACCAGGAGTGGCTGCCACCGCGTCGTCCATGTGCGCCGTGATGCCGGCGACGACCGGGCGCCAGCGCGGGAGCGCGACGAGCGGCCCCAGCGCGGCGACGGTCGACGCCGTCAGCGCGACGCGCTGCCACCACCGCCATCGGTCGTGCAGGGTGAGCGCACCGCCATGGCCCGGTCATGACATCGCGAACGTGCTCACTTGTAGTTGGTGAAGCGCAAGGGCAGATCCTGGTCGTTGGCGCGCAGCAGCGCCTGCACCTCCTGGAGCGCGTCGCGCGACTTCGACGAGATCCGCAGCTGATCGCCCTGGATCGCGGGCGTGACCTTCAGCTTCGAGGCCTTGATCTGCTTGACCATCGCCTTGGCCTTGTCGGTCGGGATGCCGTTGACGAGGCCGATCTCGAGGCGGTAGTTGCCGCGCGAGCCGGGCTTCGGCTCGTCGTACTCCAGCGCCTTCAGGCTGACCTTGCGTCTCACCAGCTTCGACTTCAGGACATCGAGAGCGGCCATGACGCGCTCCTCGGAGTTCGCGCCGACCACGATGCCCTCGCCCGACCACGCGACGGTCGCGCCGGTGTTCTTGAAGTCGTAGCGCTGAGCGATCTCCTTGGCCGCCTGGTTGACCGCGTTGTCGACCTCCTGGCGGTCGACCTCGGCCACCACGTCGAAGCTGTTGTCGGCCATGCGCTGACTCCTCGGTCCTCGCGGGTTGGGTGCCTCCACGGCGGCCGTCGCACGGTCGCACGTGCAGCGGTGCGATCTGCTCCTCAGACGGGCGTGCCACGTCCAGGCGGAGGATCCACCGGCGGCACGTCGGTACGTGGTGGGAGAAGGATTCGAACCTTCGAAGGCTGAGCCGCCTGGTTTACAGCCAGGTCCCTTTGGCCACTCGGGCATCCCACCCAGGCCGGAAGCCTAGGTCGTCGTCGCCCTCGTCTGCAACCCGGATCGCGGGGGTCACGCGCCCGTGCGGAGCTGCGATCCGCCGCCGCCACGACCGTCGGGGTCGGCAGTGGCCATCCTGCCGGGCACGGACGCCGTGGCCAGGCGGCGCAGCAGGGTCGAACCATCGTTCGCGGCGAGGTCGAGCAGCCGGGGGTCGCGGGCACCGCGGGACCGCGCGATCTCGAGCCGGAGGGTGGCGAGCTGCCGCCGGCGCTGGAACGGTGAGCTCGTCAGCCGGACGCTCTGCAGCGCGGCCGCAGGCGTGACGCTGAGGCGCTGGACGAGCCATCCGGATCGCGCGACGACCGCGTCGCCGTGCGTGGCCCACCCCAGCGCGCGATAGGACGCCAGAGCGGCCGGCACGACGAGCGCCGCGGTCGAGAGGCCGACCAGGCCGAGGGGCCACCCGACCGGGACCAGCGTGGCGCCCGTCACGACGACTGTCGCGAGCGCCGCGCGTACCAGGCGCCGGTCGCGGGCACCCCGTGGCATCGGCGTCAGCGTCACCGCGTCGACGTCGGCGATGTCGAGCAGCTCGCCGACGAGCCGCAGTGCCTCGTCGCGGCTGCCGATCGGCAGCAGCGTGCTCGTCATGTCGGCGTCGTCACCCGCCCGGCCGGCGATGACCATCTTCACCGCGGCCAGGCCCAACGCCCGCCGCAGCACGTTCTGCTCGACGGTCAGGCTCTGCACCCTCGCGATCGGCACCGTGTCGCGGCGCTCGTCGAGCACCCCCCGGTGAACGCGCAGCAGCTCGCGGTCGCGGCGGACGGTGAAGTCCCAGTAGACGACCGCGGTCGCCAGCACCGACAGCACGAAGGCCACCACGATCCCGAGCACGGCGAGCCCGAGTGCCGCGATCAGCCCGAGCCGCTCGGGCGCGGACAGCGCCGCCTCGGTCAGCTGCTCGCCGAACGCCTGCTGGGCCACGCCGATGATCGCGGCGGCGACGCCGACCCGCCCGCCGGTCAGCCCCGCGAGCAGCAGGTGGCGCGGTGAGCAGTGGGCGAGCACCGTCCCGGGTGGGGTGTCGGCGACGGCGGCATGGGCGGGGGAGCCGTCCACCCCGGAAGGCGTCGCCATGGCCGTGGTGGGGTGGTCGGCGCGCTGGAGCAGCGCGTGCTGGACGCGCCGAGCGAGCTCGACGTCGAGAGCGTCGAGCTGGCCCTCGGTCTCGGACCCGCCGATGGCCTCGACGCGCAGGCCGACGACCCCAAACGCGCGGTGCTGGATCTTGCGCACGGTCTGGACCGCCTGGATGCGCGCGACGGGGATCACCCGCCGCCGACGCTGGAACAGGCCGCGCTCGATGACGAGCTGCCCGGGCTCGATCCTCCAGGTGAAGCGCAGCCATCGCACCCACGCGCCGACCCCGACCAGGACGAGGACGATCAGTCCGAAGGTGCGCTCGATGGTGTTCGAGGCGATCACGACAACAGCGAGCGCGCCCAGGCTGCGCAGGAGCCACACGGCGATGACGCTCGGGTGCAGACGGCCGCCGAGCCCGGGTGCCTCGGGAGACCCGGCCGCGTCGTCGGTGGTCGTCGGTCCCGTGGCCGGCGCATCGTCAGACATCGCGTGCCGAGGTCCGCACGTGGGCCAGGCGCTCACGCAGGGCCTCGGCCTCGTCAGACGCCAGGCCCGGCAGTTGGCCGGAGGTCCCCGGTGCGGCGGTGTGGACGATCAGCTGCGCCAGACCGAACATGCGGTCCAGCGGTCCCTGCGTGGTGTCGACGAACTGCAGCCGGGTGTAGGGGATGACGCTGGTGCTGCGCCAGATGACGCCCCGGCGGATCCACAGGTCGTCGTCCCGCAAGGCGAACCGCCACCGACGGTAGCGTAGCCAGGGCATGACGACGGCGAGCGGCGTGCCGAACACGAACACCACCAGGGCGGGCAGTCCACCCCAGCCGTCGTTCAGCAGGAGGCCGGCCGCCAGGGCTGCGAGCAGCACGATCACCAGCACCAGTGCGCTGGCCGTCCACCACAGCAGACGGACGCGCGGATCCAGCGGACGCAGGGCGACGGTGGCGTCGTCGTGCGGCGCTGTCATCACACTCCGCGCAGGTTGCGGCGCCTGATGGGGACCTTCATACTGTCGTTCCATCCGCCCCCCTAGCTCAGTCGGCAGAGCGTCTCCATGGTAAGGAGAAGGTCAACGGTTCGATTCCGTTGGGGGGCTCGGCCTGGCACGGTGGCACGCGGATCGCGACGCCGCCCACCGGGCCGACGACCCGGATGTGCAGGTCCTCCCGGCGGCGTAGCTCAGAGGTAGAGCAAGCGGCTCATAATCGCTGTGTCGGTGGTTCGAGTCCACCCGCCGCTACGAGACCGACCTCGAGTGGCAACCGCGGTAGGTCACGAGCACGTATGATCGCTGCGCATCCGCCATACACCCACAAGCAACAGACGTTGAAGGGACGCTGTCATGGCCAAGAGCAAGTTCGAGCGGACCAAGCCGCATGCGAACATCGGCACCATTGGCCACATCGACCACGGCAAGACGACGCTGACGGCGGCCATCACCAACGTGCTGCACAAGCACAACCCGAATGTGTCGTTCACGCCCTTCGAGCAGATCGACAAGGCGCCGGAGGAGAAGGCGCGCGGCATCACGATCTCGGTCGCGCACGTCGAGTACGAGACGGAGAACCGTCACTACGCGCACGTCGACTGCCCCGGTCACGCGGACTACGTCAAGAACATGATCACCGGCGCTGCGCAGATGGACGGCGCGATCCTGGTCGTGTCCGCCGCCGACGGCCCGATGCCGCAGACGCGGGAGCACGTCCTGCTCGCCCGCCAGGTCGGCGTGCCGTCGATCGTGGTGTTCCTCAACAAGGCCGACATGGTCGACGACGAGGAGCTGCTCGAGCTCGTCGAGCTCGAGGTCCGCGAGCTGCTGTCCACCTATGAGTTCCCCGGCGACGACATCCCGGTCATCACCGGCAGCGCGCTGGGTGCGCTCAACGGCGAGGAGGAATGGGAGCAGTCGGTGCTCGACCTGATGGCGGCCGTCGACGACTACATCCCACAGCCCGACCGTGACGTCGACAAGCCGTACCTGATGCCGGTCGAGGACGTGTTCTCGATCACCGGACGCGGGACCGTGGTGACGGGCCGCGTGGAGCAGGGGATCGTCAAGGTCGGCGACACTGTCGAGATCGTCGGGATCCGTGACACGACGAAGACGACGGTCACGGGTGTGGAGATGTTCCGCAAGCTGCTCGACGAGGGGCGTGCGGGTGACAACATCGGTGTGCTGCTGCGCGGGACGAAGAAGGACGAGGTCGAGCGTGGGCAGGTCCTGGCACAGCCCGGGTCGATCACCCCGCACACCAGGTTCGAGGCCCAGGTGTATGTCCTGGGCAAGGACGAGGGTGGCCGGCATACGCCGTTCTTCAACAACTACCGGCCGCAGTTCTACTTCCGGACGACGGACGTGACGGGCAGC